>NZ_JAHBAY010000026.1 GCF_018499875.1 Kineosporia corallincola
GATCAAATTTCCGGAGCGCGTGGCTCCCGAGTGGAAGGATCAAAATTCCTCAGGAGGAGGGTTTCTCGCTCGTGCCGGCGCTCGCCGCGATCTCCTTGGCCAGCTCGCTGGAGCGGTCCAGCACGTCGGCAGCAGCGCTGCTGGCCTCCGCCTTGACCCCGAAGACCTCACCCAGCGTCTGCGTCAGATCGACGATCAGGGCCGTGGGCTGGTCGATCTGGGCGTGATAAGCGTGGGCGGGGGCGTCGTCCGTGCCTCCCGCGGTCTTGTTCAGTTCGTTGATCTGGGCCAGCTTGTCGGCCAGAGCCAGGATGTACCCGCTCACGTCGTCGAGCTTCGACAGGCGGGCCTTGAGGTCAGCGGGCTGCTCGATGAAATCGCTCATCAGAACTCGTCCTCATCGTTCGCCGCCCGCTTCTTCGGACCGGTCTCGAACATGTCGAAAAGACCGCGCAGGTCCTTGAACACGTCGTTGACCTCGTCGCCGCCGATCATCGACTCCCGCAGATCCGCACCGAAGGACGTCTGGCTGCGATACATCTCCTGCGCCTTGGCCGACCCCTTCTGCAAGGCCGCATTGATGGTTTCGACCAGCAGCGCCGACAGCTGGGCCGGCGGCATCGAGGCGTAGTCGGTGCGGTGGAACTTGATGTCCTTGACCTGACCCGACATCAGCATGGTCACCTCGACCAGATGATCCTTGGACGTGGCGGAGACGGTGGCCTTGCCGAACTCCTCGCGGGTCTTGAAGAGCTGGTCGCGCTGCTGTTCGAACTCGGCCATGATCTGCGACATCTGGTCGTCGTACGAGGGACTCATCGGCCTAGCACTCCTGACGTGGTAGCGGTGTCGGTGCCCCAGACGTCCTCGTCCTCGGTCACCCAGGTCTTACGGCTGCCCTGCTGGTTCTGGCCGCCGCCGGCTCCTGCCCCACCGGTCATCGGCGGCATCATCTGGCCCTCGCCGGTGCCGGTGCCGCTGCTGCTGGTGGCGAGCCGGTTCATCATCTGGCTCTCCTGGGCCGCCATTTCGGTGGACCTCAGGTCAGCGGCATCGGCGACGGGGGTGGACGCCTTGGTCGACGTCGTCTGCACACCGGCTGCACTCGTGGCCCGGGTGCCCTGTCCCGCCCCCAGACCGGAGCCCAGGCCACTGCCACCACCGCCGAGGGCATCCCCCAGCGCCGAGCCTGCGCCGCCGGAGGCGCCGGTCATCGACGTGGAGCTGGAGGGCGTGAGCGGTGTCGAAGCGAAACTGGTTCCCAGCAAGGAGCTCCCGGACGGCGTCGTGCCCGAACCGGTCGATCCGAGGTCGCCCAGGCTGGTGGCGGCCCCGCTGGCGCTGCTGCTCGTCGTCCCGGTGATGGGCGCCGTGGCGTTCGTCAGGGCCTCCAGTGCGGACGTGTCGACCCCGCTCCCGGCGCCGGTGGTGGTGCTCGTGTCGGCGGCGGTCAGTGACGTGGGCAGGTTCCCGCTGGTCAGTGCCTGGAAGGTGGAGGTGTCGACACCCGCCGTGCCGGTACCGACACCGGTCGCGGTGCCGGTGGAACTGCCGGATGTGGAGGTGATGTCGGTGGTGAGGTTCGATCCGTCGGGCACCGTGACCGTCTGGCCGTCCGCTCCCGTCACGGCGCTGCCGTCGGCGGACAGGACCGAGCCGTCGGCAGCGATGGTGGAGATGTCGGCCACGCTGACCGGGTTGCCGCTGTCGTCCGTGACGATCTGACCTGAATCCGAGGTGATCGACGTGGTCGGCTCGAGCGTGGAGCCGTCGGGGACGGTGACGGCCTGGCCACTGGAGTCGGTGACCAGCGAACCGTCCGGCCCGGTGATCGTGCCGTCGGAGTTGATTGTCGAGCCTTCCGGCACCGTGATCGCCTGGCCGCTGCTGTCGGTCACCGTGCTGCCGGTGGCGCTGAGCACCTGCTCGGAGCCGCCACCCGACCCGACCACGGCCGAGGTCAGGGTGGAGCCCTCAGGCACGGTGACGGCGTTGCCCGAGGAGTCGGTCAGCGTGGTGCCGCCCGCGCTGGTGAGCGTGCCGTCGGCATTGATGGTGGCGCTGTCGGGCACCGTGATCGGGTTGCCGTCCGCGTCCGTGACGGTCTGGCCGTCCGGACCGGTGATGGTGCTGGTCGCCTCCAGGACGGAGCCGTCCGGCACGGTGACGGCCTGGCCGCTGGAGTCGGTGACGAGGGTGCCGTCCGGGATGCTGATCGTGCCGTCACCGTTGATCACCGAACCCTCGGGAACGGTGATGGTCTGGCCGTTTTCGTCCAGCACCGGGTTGCCCTCGGCGTCCAGCACCTCCTCGACGCCGGTGCCCGCCTCCTCGTCGGTACCGGTGCCGGTGGATATGGCCCCACTGACCCGCATGGCGCTGACCAGGCCCTGGTTGAGCTGGCCGGCGACCAGCGTGCTGCCGTCTCCCGCGGAGATCGTGCCGTCAGCATTCACCGTGGACCCGGCCGCGACTGTGACGGCCTCACCGGAGGAGTCGGTGACGACCTGCCCGTCCGGGCCGATGACGGTGCCGTCGGCGGCGACCGTGGAACCGATCGGCACGGTGATGTCGCCGGCCGAGCCCGATCCCGAGGTGGTGATGCCGGTCGCGGTGGTGTCGCCGTAGGGGGTGCCGTCCTCCAGGTCCGGGGTTCCGTCGCCGTCGGTGTCCTGGGTCTCCTGGGCGTCCGGCGTGCCGTTGTTGTTGGTGTCCCAGGCACTTGTCGTCGCGGCCCCCGAACCCGAACTGGTCTCCGGATCCCCGTACGGCGTACCGTCCTCCAAATCCGGGGTTCCGTCGCCGTCGGTGTCCTGCTTCTCCTGCGCATCCGGAACACCGTTGTCGTTCGTGTCCCAGGCATTCGTCGTCGAACCCCCCGAACCCGAAGTCGTCTGCGGATCCCCGTACGGCGTACCGTCCTCCAAATCCGGGGTTCCGTCGCCGTCGGTGTCCTGCTTCTCCTGCGCATCCGGAACACCGTTGTCGTTCGTGTCCCACGCATTCGTCGTCGAGCCCGAATCCGTGTTGAGGTCCACGTCGCCATAGGGCGTGCCGTCCAGCAGGTCCGGCGTGCCGTCCCCGTCGGAGTCCTGCTTCTCCTGCGCGTCCGGCGTCCCGTCCCCGTCCTTGTCCCAGTCCGGATTCTCGTCGCTGCCCGACCCGCTTCCCGTCGAGGAGCCGCTGCTGGTGCCGGGAGGAGAGGGGAAGGACGTCGGGAACGACGAGTAGGTGTCCTGGTAGGCCGTGTCGAGGGGAGCCAGCGGCTTGACCGCGGCGTGGTCCAGCGTGGTGACGAAGGTGCGCCACCGGGTCTGCGCGTTGCGCATGAGGGTGTCCCAGAAGCCCTGCTGAGACGGGTCGCCGTACCCCGGGACGTTGATGACCGGTGCTTTACCGGCCTTGGCCTCCTGAGGACTCGGCACCTTCCACGCCGTGCCCTCGACCATCAGCGGAACCACGATGTCGTCGTGCCATACCCCGAACAGGGCCGAGGTGGGCGAGTTGGCGAACTGGTTGGCCCATTCAGCGAACGCGTCGAAGACCTTGCCCGCAGCGGTCCTCAGCGCCACGCTCGCCTCGTCCAGCTCCTGGGCGGCGTGCGAGGCCGTGACCTGGTCGTGGATGACCTGCATCTGGGCGGCGAATCCCTGCAGTGTGTGCTTGAAGACGCCGGCTGCGGTGCCGCTCCAGTCGCTGCCCGTCACGTTGAGTTCCCCGGCCCACGTGGTGAACTTCTGCGACCAGGTCTGCATGAGGTCGGCGACCTGGCTCACGGTGGCACCCGCCAGGAGCATGCTCGGCGCGCTCGTCATGTCGTTCCCGTTGCCCGCGAAGACGTCGGCGAGAAGATCGCCGGGGGTGTTCAGGTACTGCTGCCAGGCACCCGCCGGATCATTGAAAGCGGCCTTGTTCGGGTCGAATCCGATGTAGTAGTGGTACCACGTGGTCGAAGTGACGCTGCCGGTCTTCGTCATGCTCGCGCCATTGATGTTGGTCGGACCCTTGGTGTAGGTGGTCTGCGTCTCCTGGGTCCAGTACGCGAGCGTGTGCCGGTACGTCCAGGGCGGTCCCACCAGGGCGGCCCGGTCCGGACCGCTCTCCTGGCTCACCCCCCACCCGCCCGTGGCGATCCACGGGGTCTTGGCGCTGCCACCCGCGACCACGTCGTCCGGGGTGACGATGGTCTGGCCCGACCCGGCAAATACCTGAAGGACATCCACGAAGGTGTTGAGAGGCATGATCTTTCCTCGTCGTCACGCCGTCCCCGGAGCCACGCAGACTTCATGACCGGGCCGGACCTTACCGCTGACGCACCACCGCCGGGAGCGGCGTGCGACCGGGACTACGTACCGCTGGTGGTGGTCGTCTTGGTGTCGGTGGTACCCGTGCTTCCGGTACTACCGGTGGACGAGCCGCTGCTGGACCCGTACCCCAGGTTGGACAGGTCCTCGCTCATCTCGGCGGCTGTGAGTTCAGCCTCGTCGGAAGAACTCTCGAGCACCGTGGAGACCATGTTGAGGTCGGTCTGCATCTGGATGGCCAGGTCGTGCAGATTCACCACGCCGTCGTTGACCAGGCCGGCGAACTTCTGGAAGTCGGCCTGAAGCTTCTTCGCACTGGCCAGACTGCCCTTTTCCACGTTGCCCGCGAGCACCTGGTTGTAGGCGCCGTTGGGCGACTCGCCACCGGCCCCGCCCTCCGCGAAGAGCATCAGATGCTTCACGGCCGGGCTGGCCTTGACGTCGTCGAGAAACGCCTGAAGGTTCATCGAGGCGAAGTCCCTGAGCAGGTCGGTGTCGATCTTGACAATTCCGCCGGCCGCGAGTGCATCACCGCTCACAGTGTTTCACCGCCTTCCGTTGTGACCGTCTGCGCCGTGACGACTTTCAGCCGAGGATGATGTTCGAGCCGGTGCGGTCTCCGTTGTTGATCGCGGCGATCATCTGCTCGAGGGCGATACCGGCGTCCCGCAGCAGGTTGACCATGCTGGCCGCCTGATTGTTGAGGTTGTTCGTGGTGTCGGTCATCTGACCGGCCGAGAGACCCTTGAAGTCCTCGAGGTTGTGCTGCACGATCGAGGTGAAGTTGGTGATCGCCTCGGACATGTCGCTGCCCTGCTTGTTGAGCTCGTCCAGGTCCATGTCGAGACCGGGGTTGTTCATGGCGATGTCGGCCATGCCTGATTCCTCCTGAGCGGTGAAAGTACTTGGGGCGGTCGAAGTCAGCCGTTGGTGAGCGTGCTGTAGACCAGGCCGCCGGCCGGGCTCACGTCGACGCCACCGGCCATCGAGACCGCGTCGTCATGGGCGCTGTTCACGGCGTTGGCGGCGAGCTGCAGGTTGTCGGTGAGCATCTGCACCTCGGAGGTGACCTTGCGGTAGTTCTCGTGCCACTGGTCGATCTTCTGCACCCAGGTGGTGCAGGCGGACGCCTGGAAGTTCGCATTGATCTGGCTGACCAGGTGCTCGATCGCCGTGTCGGCCTTCTTCATGTTGTCGATCTGCTCGGTCAGCGCCAGATTGAGAGCGCGCAGGCCGGCATCCGTCGACTGAAAGTTCTGTGCCACGTTGGCCATGGGATTACTCCTCGCTCGGGCGGTCGTGGTCCCCCTCTTCCGGAGGCACGAACATCGTTATCTTCAGCAGGGACGTTACGGATTCTTCCCCTGGCCGGAACCGTCCGGCGCAGGAGTCTGTCCGTTTGTTCGGGTAGCCCCGCCTGCCTGTGCAGCCTGACCCTGCGCTGGTTCACCCGCCGTCCGGGCGTCGCCACCGGATGTAGCGGCGTTCGGATCCTGCTGATTGTCAACGGGACTGGCTCCGGAAGCACCGGGAAGGACGGTGGGGGAAGCGGTCTGGCCGCAGCCCGGCGTGGTCGCCGGGCTCTGGCGCACCGTGCTGTCGGCCGACACCGTGGCCGGGTCGAGCGACGGGCCGGTGGGCAGCAGGTTCAGCCAGGTCACGGGGATCGCGGAGGCGGTGACGTCGCCGTAACCGAGGGCCGTCAGTGCGTCTGAAGAGGGGACCGGATATTTCACGCCGCCGTCGGTGACGACGTAGTAGGAGGATCCGGTGCCGCCTCCGGAGAGAGTGGCCGCCACCAGGGCGCCGTGGCCGGGCTCGACCAGGACCGTCTGCGCCGGAAGGCAACTGGCCGTGATCCCGGCCGAGGACTGCGGTGCCTGCCCGGTGACGGCGCCGGTGTCGGCCAGTACCGTCGTGCCGGTGCTGTCGCCGGAGCGGACCTGCTCGCAGACCGCCTGGGAGTCGGAGAGGTGCACCAGAGAAGGCATACTCACCGGCAGCTGGTTGTCGTGTGTCAGGGCGGCGCCGGCCGAGGCGGGCGCCAGGTGACCGTTGAGGTCGCTGGGGCCCAGTTGCCGCACGGTGATGGCCTTGCCGTCGTAGGCCTTGGCCTGGGTGCGCGGATCGGCCTGGTACAGCTGGAACAGCGTCGGGGTGAGGGGCACCAGTCCTTGCTGCGTGAGCAGGTAGCGGTTGCTCCCGCTGTCGGCGAACAGCTGACCGAGCCGGGTGTCCTGCCCGGCCAGGGACGGACCGGGCTGACCGGCCTTCACCGTGGCCGGCACGGCGAGGTCGGGGCCGGCCGGGACGACGTCGAGGAAGGCCGCGGTCACCGGCGGCAGTGCCGTGGCTCCGGCCCCGATCGCCTGGAGCACGTCGTTGGACCCGTCCACCCGCAGCCTCTGACCGTTCCAGAGCAGGTAGTCCGCCCCGTCCGGCCCGGCCACGGCGACGGCCTCGGAGGTGCTGAGCGCGGAGCCTGCCGAGGCGCCGCCGAGCGCCAGCGCCAGGCCGGCGTCGACGGTTCCGGTCGCCTGGGTCGCCCGGGTGGCGCAGGCGGCCCACACCTCCTCGTCGAGGGCGTCGGTCGCGGGCAGGGAGTCGGGGGCGCCGATGAGGCCGATCTGGGCGCCCCGGGGCGCGTCCTTCAGCGACTTGGCCGACATCGACGACACCGTGAGGTTGTCTCCGGCGAGCAGTTTCGCCGACGCCAGGTTCAGGACCGGGTGCAGGACACCGTCGACGGAGAGGTAGCGGGCGCCGGTGTCCTTGACCACGACCAGGGTTCCGCTGGTCTTCCACGCCGTGTTGCCGCCCGGCACGATGAAGGCGAACAGGACGACGACGAGGCAGGCCAGCACCGCCACCAGGATGCCGCCGAGCGCTCCCCGGCCGGTGCGGGAGACCGGCTGGTCGAGGCCGTCGGGCTCCAGCCGCAGCACCCCGGAGGTGAGCCGGCCCATGACGAACATGTGGGCCTGGACCTGGTCCTTGCGTGACTGCATGATCAGCCGCCGATGCCGCGCAGGAAGGTGAACAGGCCCAGGCAGGCCAGCAGCAACGGCAGCAGGCTGACGGCCAGGACGCTGTGCGTGACCTCGCCGGCGCGGGCCCAGTGCGGGACCATCCGGCGGCCGGGGATCGTGCGGGAGGCGACGGCCAGTCCGAGCGCCAGCATCCACAGCAGGTTGACGGTCACGAGCGGTCCGGGCCCCTCGGAGGTGAGGATGTACCGGCCGATCAGTGTGCCGATCCCGGCCACCCCGGGGACGACCACGGCCAGGCGCTGCCAGGTGCCGCCGAGGGTGCGTCCGTGCAGTACGGCCAGGCCGCTCAGGACCCAGGCCAGGATCAGCCCGGAGATGCCGGTGGCGGTGAGCGCGAGCGTCACCACGGTGACCGCGTAGACGGTGCCGACGGCGATGCACAGGCCGTTGAGGAACCGGTCGGCGACGGCCGAGCGGCTGATCACGATCTCGCTCGGGTGGGCGTCGATGCCTTCCTGCAGCTGCTCGGCGTTGGACGGCAGTGGGGGCAGGCGCAGCCCGGACAGCCAGAAGGCCCATCCGGGAACGAAAATCATTAGGAGGACGGCGACCGCGCCGATGATGGCGGCGGTGTGCTCGTAGGTCACGTCGATGAGGGCACCGGCCAGGGCGGTCATCAGGCCGGCGGTACCGATACCGAGGTACAGGGCCGCGCCCTCGCCGGTGGCCGCGAACCCGACGGCTGCGGCGGCCGCGGCGGCGATGCCGGCGGCCAGGAGCCGGGCGTGGTTCTCGGCCAGGCCCGCCCCGGACGGCAGCACCGCCGCAGCGAGAACGGCGTAACCGGTTGCGGCACAGGTCAGCACGCGCGCCAGGGCGGTGTCGCCGTAGGCGCGGGCCGCAGCCGCGGCGGCGCCGAGCAGGACGACGGCGATCACCGCGCCGTTGATCGCGGTGGCGAGCCGGGGCGCGGCCAGGAGCAGCCCGCCGGCGCCGAGGATCAGCGCCGCGGACAGGACGCCGATCAGCAGGCGGCGGCTGAGTTCCGGGCGCCAGGTGTCGCCGCGGGCGGTGAGGGTGTCCATGACGCCGTGCACGAGGTCGTCGAAGTGGACGGCCGGCAGCGCGTCGCGGAAGGGGCGGAGGTAGAGCACCTCGCCGTCGTGCAGTTCCAGTTCGCCTGCCGTCGCGGTGGGCGAGAGCGGTTCGGCACCCAGGCGTTGCAGCACCCATCCACCGTGCCCGAGCCCGGCCTCGTCCAGATCGTCACCGGCGTAGCCGACGATCGTGGACATCAGGTCGGCGAGCTGGATGTCGGTGGGGATGGCCAGGTCGAAACTGCGCCCGGGGCCACGGATCGTGAGCCTGCACAGGCCGGCCAGTGCCCCGCCGCCGACGGCCGGGACCTCCGCCATGGACGGACTCGTGACGGTCAAGGTCGGCCTCCGTGTTCCGGGCTTGGGCCCTCCGCTCACGGATATTTGAAAAGGGGCCTCTCTGAATGGTTCACGTCAGCGTGACACGGGCTCGGCGGCACCGGCCGGGCGTACCGGCTGCTCTGCCTCTCCTTACGGCCAAGGCCACCTTCCGGGGCAGGCTGACGGACCGCCGTTGTGAACCGGCGCAGGACAGCGGCCACAATGCGGGCAACAGACTGCCTCTCCCCCCGAGCGTGCGGCCTGACACGAGAAAGGCTCTTTCCCTTGAGCGTCGTCCTTTTCAAGCGCCCGCCGCGCCGCCCCGGACCGGAGATGCCGAACGGGGAACTGCAGCTGCAGGAGCCCCCGGTGCTGCCGGAGCCGAACAACGGCATGTCCTCGATGATTTACTACGCGCCCACGGCGATGGGCTCGATGGGCATGGTACTGATCTTCATCCGCCCTGGTCAGAGTGGGCCGCTGGTCTATCTGGCGCTGGGCCTGATGGCCGTGTCGGCGATCTCGATGGTCTTCGTGCAGCTGCTGCGCGGAGCCTCGGACCGCAAGCGCAAGATGGCCGACGAGCGCCGCGACTACCTGCGTTACCTGTCGCGTACGCGCCGCCGGGTGCGCAAGGCCATCGACCAGCAGCGCCAGGCCCAGGCCTGGCGGCACCCCGACACGGTGTCGCTGGCCTCGGTGGCGGCCACCTCGCGGCTGTGGGAGCGGCGGCCCAGCCACCCGGACTTCAGCGAGGCCCGGATCGGCCGGGGCCCGCAGCGTCTGGGCCTGACCCTGGCCCCGATCCAGACCAAACCGGTCGAGGACCTGGAGCCGCTCAGCGCACATGCCCTGCGGCGGTTCATCCACGCCTACTCCACCGTCGGCGACCAGCCGATCGCGGCCTACCTGCGTGCCTATCCACGGGTGGTGCTGCGCTGCGAGGACCAGGACGACCTGGTCGCGGGGCGGGCCCTGACCCGGGCGCTGCTGCTGCAGCTGGCGGTGTTCCACTCGCCGGACGACCTGCGGATCGTCGTGGTGGCCCCGGCCGAGCGCCAGGGCGAGTGGACCTGGACCAAGTGGCTGCCGCACGCCCTGCACCCGCACGAGAGCGATGCGGCCGGCCCGGTCCGGCTGATGACCACGGGGATCGGCCGGCTGGAGCATCTGCTGGGCCCGGAGTTCGCCGGGCGCGCCAACTTCGACGCGGACGTCCCCCCGACCGCGGACGAGCCCTACACGGTGGTGGTGTACGACGGCGCGGACCCGGTGCCGAAGGGCGATCGGCTGATCACCCGTGGCTACCGCAACGCCGTGCTGATCGACCTGTCCCAGACCGCGGAACGGGCGCCGCGCCGTGCGCTGGTGCTGCGGGTGACGCCGACGGCGCTGGACATGGTGGACGCGGACCCGAGCGGCAACGAGAAGACCACCCCTCTGGGCGTTCCCGACGCCATGGAGCTCGGGCCGGCCACGGCCCTGGCCCGGCAGCTGGCCCCGCACCGGATCAGCACGTCGGCGGAGTCCAGTGAGCCGCTGGCCAACGAGATCGAGCTGAGCACCATGCTCGGCATCAGCGACCTGCACAGCCTGGACGTGAACGAGCTGTGGGAACGCTGGCAGCGCACCGGCCGGCGGCTGAAGGTGCCACTGGCGATCACCGCCGACGGCATGCCGATGGAGCTGGACATCAAGGAGGCCGCGCAGGGCGGCATGGGCCCGCACGGTCTGCTGATCGGGGCCACCGGTTCCGGGAAGTCTGAGCTGCTGCGCACTCTCGTGCTGGCGCTGGCGCTGACACACTCCTCCGAGACCCTCAACTTCGTCCTGGTCGACTTCAAGGGCGGTGCTACCTTCCTGGGGCTGGACCAGCTGCCGCACACCTCGGCGGTGATCACCAACCTGGCCGACGAGGCCTCACTGGTCGGCCGCATGAAGGACTCGCTGCAGGGTGAGCTGATGCGCCGGCAGGAACTTCTGCGCGCGGCCGGGAACTACAGCTCCGTGCTGGATTACGAGACGGCCCGATCCCAGGGCGCGCCGCTGGCGCCGCTACCCAGCCTGTTCCTGGTGGTCGACGAGTTCAGCGAACTGCTCGCCGCGCACCGGGAGTTCATGGACGTCTTCGTGATGATCGGCCGGCTGGGCCGCAGCCTCGGCGTGCACCTGCTGCTGGCCTCGCAGCGCCTGGACGAGGGGCGCACCAACCAGCTGGAGTCGCACCTGTCGTACCGGATCGGCCTGCGGACGTTCTCGGCGATGGAGAGCCGCGGCGTGCTGGGTGTCCCGGACGCCTACCAGCTGCCCTCTCAGCCGGGCAACGGCTTCATCCGCACCGACGTCACCACCCTGACCCGTTTCCGGGCCGCGTACGTGTCCGGCGCCTACCGGGTGCGGGAGCGGGTGGCGGCCGCGGTGGTCGCGGCCCGGATGGTGGTCTACGGCACGGACTATCAGGCGCCGGTGGAGGAACCGCAGATCGAGGAGCCGCAGCCCGATCCCGCCACCGACCCCGACACGCAGAGCCTGCTCGAGGTGGCGGTGTCGCGCCTCAAGGACTCCGGTCCGCCCGCGCACCAGGTGTGGCTGCCTCCGCTGACCGTCCCGCCCTCGCTGGACGAACTGCTCCCGCCGCTGGCACCGGATCCCGAGCGCGGCCTGACCACGCTGGAAGCGCCCGGCCGGCAACGGCTCACGGTGCCGGTGGGCCTGATCGACCGCCCGTACGAGCAGGTGCGCGACCTGCTGACGGCAAACCTGTCGGGCCAGGGCGGCCACGTCGGCATCGCGGGTGGCCCGCAGAGCGGCAAGAGCACCATGCTGCGCACTCTGATCGCGGGCCTGAGCCTGACCCACTCGCCGCAGGAGGTGCAGTTCTACTGCCTGGACTTCGGTGGTGGGTCGCTGACCTCACTGACCGGCCTGCCGCATCTGGGCGGTGTGACCGGCCGGCACGACCTGGAGCGGATCCAGCGCACCGTCAAGGAGATCACCCAGCTGATCGCCCGCCGCGAGCACCTTTTCGCCCAGCAGGGCATCGCCTCGATCACGGACTTCCGGCGGCTGCGGGCCGAGGGCCGGGTGGAGGACCCGCACGGTGACGTGTTCCTGGTGGTCGACGGCTGGAACACGATCCGCCAGGAGTTCCCGGACCTGGTCCAGACCTTCACCCTGATCGCCAACCGCGGCCTGAACTACGGGGTGCACCTGGTGATCGCCGCGACCCGCTGGAGCGAGATCGGCACCGCGCTGCGCGACCAGCTGGGCACCCGGTTCGAGCTGCGCCTGGGTGACCCGATCGACTCGCTGATCAACATGCGGGCCGCCCGCACGGTGCCCAAGCGCCCAGGTGCCGGAATCACCGACGAGCAGCTGCATTTCATGACGGCACTGCCGCGGATCGACGGCCGGGGCAGCACCGACGACCTCGGCGCCGGCGTCACCGCCCTGGTGGAGGACATCAAGGACTGGTGGACCGGCCCGCTGGCACCGCCGGTGCGCATGCTGCCGGCGGTGTACGAGGCGAGCGACCTGCCGGCGCCGGACGGCGACCTGCGGATGCCGCTGGGCATCGAGGAGAACGAGTTGCTGCCGTTCTGGCACGACTTCGAGCAGAACCCGCACCTGCTGGTGGTCGGTGACGTCGAGTCCGGCAAGACCAACCTGCTGAGGCTGGTGGCCGGCGCGATCGCCCAGCGGTACGACCCGTCCCAGGCCCGGATCGCCCTGGTGGACACCCGCCGGGAGCTGTACGAATCGGTGTCCGACGCCCACCGGCTGGCCTACGCGGTCTCGACCGACGTGGTCAAGGAGATCGTCGGCGGAACCGCCCGGGCCGTGCAGACCCGGGTGCCCGGCCCGGACATCACCCCCGACCGGCTGCGCAAGCGGGACTGGTGGAAGGGCCCGCAGATGTTCTTCATCGTCGACGACCTGGAGCTGATCTCCGGCGGCCTGGGCGACAACCCGTTCGGCCCGCTGCTGCCGTTCCTGGCCCAGGGCACCGAACTCGGGCTGCACATGATCGTGGCCCGCAGTGCCAACGGCCTGTCCCGGGGCCTGAGCGACCCGCTGATGCGGCGCTTGATGGAGACGAACACCCCCACGGTGATGCTGTCCACGCCGCCCAGCGAGGGAGCCTTCATCGGGAACGTGAAGCCGCGGGTGCTGCCGCCGGGCCGGGCCCTGCACATCACCCGGCGCGGTTCGGTCCAGATCCAGACCGCCATGGTGCCGGACCGGGCGAACGCGGGCCACTGACAGGAACTGACGGGCACCACACGAAAGAGCCCGCCCCGGAAAGATTCCGGGGCGGGCTCTTTCGTGTGGATCACATGCGGCGCAGGCCGATCGGGAACCGGAAGCGTTCGCCCTGCGGCGAGGGCGGCGCGGCGGGCAGTCGCTGGGCGAGAGCCCGCTCCAGCCGGTCCTTCGCGATGTCGTCCCGCTTGGCCGACGCCGCCGCAGCCGCCTGAGGGTCGGTGCCCGGCCGGGCACCGTCCTGCGCATCGCGCAGCAGGATCCGGGTGACACCGTCCGTCCCCGGGGTGCCGGGGCGGCGCTCCAGCACGACGAACGACGTGCCCGGCAGGAAGAGCACCTCGTCGGAGGGCAGGACGTCGGCCAGGTCGTTGACCCGCCGCCCGGTGCTGGACCAGATGACGAACTCGACACCGCCCTCGAGGGGACGCCCCGAGGACACCGCCTCGACGATCGCCGGCTCGCTGAGCCGGGCGCCGGGACGGTAGGCCTCGACCGCCTCCTCAGGGACGTCCGCGGCGAAGCGCACCATCCCCAGATGCCGCGGCAGCCGGCGCAAGCCAGAGACCAGGCACGCGGCGTGCTGGAGAGCCGGCTGCTCCCCCGCACCGCGCAGCGCGGCGTTCACCGCCACCCGATCCAGCGGCGAGGCACCCGCGCTCAGGTACGCCCGCACGGCCAGCAGGTCGGTCTTGGCCGCCTCCGGGTCGGCCGAGCGCAGCGACGGCACCTTGGCCAGCAGCGCGTTGACCACCGCCAGGTGCGAGGAGTACCAGGTGCCGGCGGCCGACTTGAACGCCGCCCGCTGCTCCTGCGTGCTGCCCTGCACGTCGCCCAGAACGGACTGTCCCGGTTCCGGCATCAGGAACAGCCGTTGCTTCTGCTCCGTGCCGGTGTGCGGCGCGGGTGCGGGCTCCGGCGTAGGCGCAGGCTCCGGCGCGTGGGCGGGCTCAGGTGCGGGTGCGGGCTCCGGCCGGGGGAAGCGCCTGTTGTCCGTCCCTGCGACGGGCCGTGCCGGTACCGGATCCGGGGTGGCCGGCCCCGAACCGGCGACAGGGGAATCCGGGACGGCGGCAACCGGGTCCGGCCGGGTCGCCCCCGGGGAACCGGGGATGCCGGTCACCGCATCCGGCCCGGGCCGGCCCGGAGCGGGACGAGCACTCCGAACCTGTCCCGAATCAGAGCCTTTCGATGAATGTGGGACGTCGGTAGCGGCATCCGGCTGAACCGTTTCCGGTGAGCGGGGGGCACCGGTGGCGGTACCCGGCTCGGGAGCACCCGGGGAACGGGGAACGCCCGTGACCGGATCCGGCCTGCGCGTACCCGGAGTCCGGGAGCCACCGGTCACCGCATCCGGCGGGGTGACCGCGGGAGAGCGAGGGACGCCGGTGGGCGAGCCGCTCCCCCGGGCCGGGGCCGGGCGTGGAGTGGCCGGCTCCGGCGCCCTCACCGGGGGTGTGGCCCGGGGTGCTTCCCCCAGGGAGAAGGTCTCCTGGGGCATACCGGCCTTGCCGGTGTTCAGTCGCCGCCCCGGTGTCAGCGGGCGGGACGTGGTGGAGCCGGCCGACGTCGTCGGCACCATCGGCCCTGCCGGGATCTCCGGGATGTTCGGCTCGCCGAAGACGTCGGCGGCGTCGATCGGCTCCGGGGAGGCGGCCGGTACCGACGGGCTCAGGTCCTCGGGCCGGGCCCACGAGAAGTCCGCCCACGGCGAGCGGGCCGCTGGTTCCTGTACGCCGGGCGTCTCTTCCCCGGCCGTCTCCTCCTCCGGCGTCTGGACGCCGGACGAGGCGAACTGGCCCGTCTCCTGAGCCGCTTTCAGGCGGGCAGCCTCCCGGCGTGCCGCCTCCGCCCGGATCGCCTCGGCCCGGATCGCCGTCTCCCAGACCGTGTCCTCACGCGCTTCTTCAGCATCGGCCGGCGTGGGGCGCGCCCAGACGTCCCGGGAACTCCGGGCGTCTCCGGCGCGCTCGGCGTCCCTGGCGCGCTGGGCGTCCTTGGCTGCCTGCTCCACGATGTCGAGCCACGACGCTGCTGCCTGCTGCCGTCCCAGTGCGGCCTCGTTCGCCTCGCCGGCCACCGGCACCCGGCCCGGCTCGATCCGGCCGGCCAGACCGGTCTCCTCCGGCATCACCTCGGGCTCCACCGTCGCTTCCCGGACATCAGTGGCGTCAGCGGTGTCGGCGACTTCGACGGTGTCCTGCCAGATGTCGTTCTGCCACAGGGGGTTCTGCCAAGCATCGTCCTGCCCCGCGTAGTCCTGCCCCGCGTAGTCCTGCCCCGCGTAGTCCTGCCCCGCGTAGTCCTGCCCCGCATCGTCCGCCGCCGCGTCGTCCGCCGCGTCGACCTGCGCGTACGCCCAGGCCTCATCGGGGATCTCCTTCATGACCGGGGACGGCATGAGCGTCGTCGAGGTGGCCAGGACCCGGACCAGGGCCCGCACCCCGCTGAGTGCGGCGATCCGCTCCAGCAGCAGGCCGGCGTGCTCCCAGGCCTCACCGGGGACGTTCTCCGCCGGGCAGCCGACCACCAGGACGGGACCGCCCACCGGGTCGAAGGGCGTGTGACGGATCATCGGGACGTCGGCGGCGTCGGAACGCCGCAACCACAAACCGCAGGCCAGGACCTCGACGACCCAGGTGTCGTCGAGAGGGTAGACCCGCTGGGAGATCTCGGCGACGTCGTCCACGGCCGGGCGCCACTGGGCGACCACGGGCGGCAGCGCCTCGGCGTCGCTTCGCGGCCGGTACGTCAGGGCCGTGGCGATCGGCTGCCAGGCCACCTCAACCGGCCCCGGAGCGCCCGGGGAGGCCTCGCGCAGGACGCTGACCCGGATCTCGTCCTCGATCAGCAGCGGTGTGCCGGTCAGGCTGGTGACGGGAGCGCGCAGGGTGTCGGCCACGGCCTGCGCCCAGTGCTGGACCTGAGCACCGCCGGCGCCGGGACCGTAGGGTCCCAGCCGCACCCGGCCGCGCAGGTCGTCGGGCAGACGGCCGAGGAATCCGGCCACCCGTTGCACCGGGACGGCGCCGCCCGGCGTCCCGGTCACGATGATCAGGGGCACCGCCTCGTCGACCGGGATGCTGTAGAGCAGATCGGCGGCCGCTCCGGGGAGCACGGACAGCTCGTGGGGCAGCAGGGCCAGTCCTGCCGGCACGGGCAGGGCCCGCAGACCGGGCTCGGCGTCCAGCGGTACCCGGGCGAGATCGGCGCGCCAGTGCGCACCGAAGTGCCAGGGTCCCAGCGATTCCGGTCCCGGACCACCCGGAAGGTAGCGGTGCCAGGTACCGGCCTCGCTACCGGCCGGACCACCGGCCTGACCACCGGCGTGACCAGGGCCCCGGCCACGGGCGACCGGAAACAGGGTGCCGCCGGGGACCCGCAGAACCGTCCCGGAGGGCACCACGACCGGTGCGCCCAGCTGCGCCGCCAGCCCGGACAGCACCGGGTCGCGTGCCGCGTCCTGCTGCAGGGCGGTGGAGGGCTCGATCAGCCGGACCTCGTCGTAACGGTCACCACCGGGACGGTTCACCGCCCCCTCCAGGCTCCAGACCAGCGTTCTGAGCATCTGCGGAGTGACGCCGGCGACGAGCACGGTGAGGGCACGGGGGTCCGGCGGCAGCGATTGGGCCAGCTGCCGCAGCCCTTCCTCGCCGGGGGCACGGGTGAGCACCACCAGGCAGTCGCCGCAGCGCTCCACCACGATGCCGCCCGACAGCGTGACCCTGGTCCACACCCAGTCACCCGGGGCGTCCTCGTGGTGCGGTGGCGAATCGCCGGGAGCGGGCGGAGGGGCGAGGGCGTCGCCATCCTGGTTCCGGGCCGAGGCCGGGGCCCAGGACAGGCGGGGACGTCGGGGGGCACGCATGTCAGGCCCTCCCGGTCGGCAGGACGGCGTCGCCGACGGATGCGGAAACCTCTGGGGTACCGATACTTCCGGCGTCCATCGCGGTCTGGTCACGGGCCTGGCGTTCCTGCGCCCGCCGGGCCCGTGTCTCCCGCCGTCTGGCCCGCAGAGCGCGGCCCACCACCACGGCGGCCAGGGCCAGGGCCAGCAGTGCCAGGCAGGTGAGGGCCTCGATCAGGGCGGTGCTCACGGCCGGGGCCGCCCCGCGCGGCGCCATCGGCGCCACCGTGGCGGGTGCCGCCACGACGACGGGGGCGGCGCCGATCTCGGCCGGGAGGACCGCCGAGACCGCGGCGAACGGGTCGATCACGCCGTAGGCGGCCTGCGTGGACTCGCCGGCCTCCACCGGGTAGGCGGTGCCGGTCAGCCGGGCCAGCCGCTGCTCCCGGCTGAGCCCGGGGTGGTAGGCGTCCATCAGCGCGGCTGTTCCCGCCACCAGGGCGGCGGCATAGGCAGCACCGGTGCCGACACAGACCCCACCCGGGCAGGTGCTGAGCACCGCCTGCCCGGGGGCGGTCAGGTCGGCCTTGACGGCGGAGGCCGTGCCGGTGCTGCCGGCCATCGAGTCGCCCACAGCGAGGACGTCGTCCAGGGCCGCCGGGTAGACCGGGTCCTGGAGGCTCTGGTCGTCCGCGGAGGCCGGGGCGATCACGATCGCGCCGGCCTCGACGGCCTCGGCCACGGCCTTCTTGAGCTTGGCACTGGACCTGGACGACACCACCGACACGTCGATGATCCGCGCCCCCTTGCGCAGGGCGTCCCGGATGCCCCGGGCGATGACGTCGGGAGCGGTGGCGCCGACGTCGTCGGTCACCTTGATGCCGTAGACCCTGGCCTGCGGGGCGATCCCGGCCACCGTGGTTCCGGTCCTGGCGGTGGCCGCGATCAGGCCGGCGACGAAGGTGCCGTGACCGACACAGTCGGTGGAGGTGGGCCCCTGTCCCACCTCGTTGGGTCCGAGCACGAGGCGTTCCTTCAGCTGGGGAGAACTGCGGTCGAAACCGGTGTCCAGCACGGCCACCACGACCCCGGACCCACGGGTGAGGGCCCAGACCCGGCCCGGCTGCAGAACCTGGGCGGCGGCCGACGGGGTGCTCACCGTCGCGGCCGGGGAGCGCACGCACTCCCCCTCGGTCTCCAGGACGGCGGTGACCCGGGAGGGGTCCCCCGGCGTCGTCCCGGAGGGGAGGGCCGACGCCGGGGGTGCACTGGTGACCAGGGCGGTCAGCACGGTGATCAGGACGAGGGTGAGCGGACGGATCCGCCGGGTGCCGGAGGTCATGTGATCACGTGACCTTGGCGGTGGCCAGATCGGCGGCCTCCAGGCTGCGCAGGTCGTTCATGCTCGGCGCGGAGATCCGGTTCAGCCGCGACGCCTGGCGGGTGATCATGTTCTCCAGCACCTGCCGGGCGTACCGGGCGTTGCCGAACGTGGCACCCCGGCTCATCGTGGCAAAGTGATCGGCCAGTTCGGTGCGGGCACCCGCGCTCAGCTCGTAACCGCTCATCGTGGCATGGCGCCCGACGATGCCGACCAGTTCCTCCGGGGTGTAGTTCTCGAACGTGACGTGACGCGAGAACCGTGACGCCAGGCCCGGGTTCGACTCCAGGAAGCCACGCATCTGCTCGGAGTAGCCGGCCACGATGACCACGACCTCGTCGCGGTTGTCCTCCATCAGCTTGACCAGCTCGTCGACGGCCTCGCGGCCGAAGTCATTGGCGCGGCCGGTCTGGGTGAGTGTGTACGCCTCGTCGACGAACAGCACACCGCCGCGAGCCGACTCGAACGCGTTGCGGGTCAGCTGCGCAGTCTGGCCCATGTAGCGGCCGACCAGGTCGCCCCGGCTGACCTCGACCAGCTGCCCGCGCGGCAGCACCCCCATCGCGGTGAGCAGCTCGCCGTAGAGCCGGGCGACCGTGGTCTTGCCGGTCCCGGGCGGCCCGGCGAACACCAGGTGGTGGTTGATCACCGGTGTGGGCAGGCCGGCCTGCTCCCGCCGGCGCATCGCCGACAGCAGCTCGACCAGGCTCCCGACCTCGGACTTCACCGTGGCCAGGCCGATCATCTCGTGCAGCTCGGCGAGCAGGGCCGGCAGCCGGTCGTCACCGGCGCCCACCGCGCCGCGCTGGGCCACCACACCGACGTCCTCGGGCAGCATCATCGGCAGGTCCTCGGAGCTCAGCTCGGGCATGTTCGCCAGCCGGGTGGCCTGCCGGTCGATCATCTCCTCGAAGACCTTGCGGGCCGCACGGCCGTTGCCGAAGGTCTCGTCCTTGACCACCCGGGAGAAGTGCAGGCGCAGCGCGTCCGCCACCCCGGGTGCCAGCTCGTAGTCGTGACTCACGCACATCGTCTCGACGATCGTCACCAGTTCGTCGTCCGAGTAGTTCTCGAACTCGATGGTGCGGCTGAACCGCGAGGCCAGACCGGCGTTGGACTGGAGGAACTGGCGCATCTCGGTGGAGTACCCGGCGGCGATCACCACGATGTCGTCGCGATGGTCCTCCATCAGCTTGACCAGGGTGTCGATGGCCTCCCGGCCGAAGTCCGGGCCGCTGCCGCGGTCGTTGGGGCTCAGCGCGTACGCCTCGTCGACGAACAGCACACCGCCCAGGGCCCGGTTGAACACCTCGGTGGTCTTGATCGCCGTGCCACCCACGATCGAGGCGACCAGGTCGGCCCGGGCCACCTCGACCAGGTGGCCGCTGCGCAGCGCCCCCAACTCGGCCAGGACCGCACCGTACAGACGGGCCACCGTGGTCTTGCCGGTCCCGGGCGGGCCCGCGAAGATCAAGTGCCGGCTCATCGGCAGCGCGGCCATCCCGGCCTCGGCACGCCGCCGGGCCAGCACGTTCAGGTTGATCAGCGACGAGACCTGCTGCTTCACCCCGGCCAGGCCGACCAGCGCCTGCAACTGCGCCAGCGGTCCGGCCACGTCGCCGGCCAGCGACTCGGCCGCCGCCCCCTGAGAAACCGAGGACGCGTCGGCGGTGGCCGTACCGTAGGCGTCCGGGGCCCGGTTGTCCCGGCTCTCGAAATTCTCCACCGAGACCCGGTCACTGGGGATCAGCTGGCGCAGCCCGCTGCCCCGGTTGCCGGTGGCGGTGACGTTGAGAACGGTGACGCTCTCGGAGGACTGCACCCGGGCACCGTCCCCGTGGCTGTCCACAAGTTCGCCGTCGTTCAGACTCAGCCGGCCGCCTTCGGCAACCATCACGCCGTTCTTGCGGCTGCCGCGGACCCGGAACCGGCTGACCGACAGATCGCCACCGGTCCCGACCAGCAGACCGTCCTCACCGGCCGCGGTGATCTCGGCCTCCCGCAGGACCCCGACCCCCTTCTCCCCCACCACCACGCCCGGGCCGCCGCTGCTGCGGACCGTCAGGTTGCTCAGGTGCGGGCCGGCGCCGTCCTCGATGCGGACCCCGGCCTTGCCGGCACCGTCGATCTCGAGGGCGGTCATCCGCCCCCGGCTGTTCTCGACCACGAGCACGCCGTCGCCCCCGGTGCCGGTGATCTCGCTACGGCGCACCAGCGGGTTGGACGCGCCGCGGACCCGGATGCCGGCCCCGGCCACGTCACGGATCTGAAGACGGTCGAACTCCGCCACGCTCTCCTCGTCCAGCAGCACCCCGGAGTCGTGGCCGTCGCGCACGGTCATCCGGGTGAACGTCGGGCCGGACATCCCACCGACCCACACCCCGGCCAGCTTGGAGTCACTGACCTCGCACTCCTCGAAGACACCGCGGGACCTGGCGCTGATGTGCACGCCGTAACCGCCCGAGTGTTCCGAGCGGCAGCGGCGCAGCTGCGGGTCGGTGCCCGCGGCCAGGGCGATGCCGGTGCCACGGCTGCGGGAGACCACGCAGTCCTCCATCACGACCCGGGACTCGCTGCCCAGGTACACCCCGACCGAGGAGTCGCTGACCCGGGTCCGGGAGATCCGCGTGCTGGAGGATTCCTCCATCGCGATCCCGGGCTTGTCCGTGGAGGAGATCTCACAGTCCTCGATGGTTCCCCGGCCCTGTCCGTTGACGCAGACGCCGTTACCGCCGGCGTTGCGCATGATCACGGCCCGCACACGAGTGTTGGCCCGCTCGGCGATCACGATCGCCGAGGTGCTCAGGTGCTCGACCACGCAGTCCTCGATCACGCTGCCGGCGTCCGAGGAGTCGACGATCCCGGCACCGGCGCGGTTGGTCACCCGGCAGTCGCGCAACGCCATCGACCCCTGCGGGCGGGCGACGACCGCGGCCCAGGACGAGCCGATCACCTCGCAGTCGTCCATGGCCAGCTGACCGCGCAGGATCTCGACGGCGGCGATGTTCTCGTCCTGGCCGTGCAGGACCAGCCCGGTCAGCTTCACCGCCTCGGCGATCGCCTTGATCACCGGGCCCCGGCGCGGCGTGATCCGGACAGTGCCGCTCTCCTCGGCCGCGATGGTCACGATCTTGGAGATGACGAGGTTCTCCTCGTACCGCCCGGCCTGGACCGTGATGATCGCCCCGGACCTCGCACTGCTCAGGGCTTCGCTGATGGTGCGGAAACCGTTCTGCTGGTCGGGGGAGACCACGAGAACCTGAGTACTCACACCGCATCCTTCATTGCCGATCCAGGGGACACATCATCTCCGTGCCCCACCGGCACCTCCGGCCGCACCCGGCGGGTCTGCCCGCACGTACGCCGGTCTCCGCCTGCGGGGGCAGGCCGGGCCGTCGCCCCGGAACACCTCACAGCCATCCGGCCCGGATGGCGTACGCCACCGCCTGCACCCGGTTGCCCAACCCGCAACGCGTCGTCACCGAATGCAGGATGCTCTTCACCGTGCGCTCGGAATATCGCATCCTCTCGGCGATCTCGGCGGTGTCCATACCGTCGGCGATGCAGCGCAGCACCTCGATCTCCCGCTCGGAAGGCGCCTCCTCCCCCTCCCCCGGCGGGGAACCGAAGGCCTCGAACTGGGCCTGCACCCGCGCCCGGCGGGCCCGGAGCCCCCGGTCCACCGTCCTTCCGGACGGGACTGGTTGCAGGGAGAGGATTTCGGCGCGCAGACGATCGGGGGACACCTGGGCACGCCAGACACAGGTCTGTACACCGAGAGCGGCAAGGCTCGCCGGGTCGGCATGCCCGGGAGCGTCGAGCACGAGCACCACGGGCGTGTCACCGTCGGTCGCGGAAAGCAGCTCCTTCAGCCACATCTGGTCGCTCGCCCGGGCCACCACGATCAGGACCTCGCACTCCTCCATCCGGGAGGGAGGCAGCAGGAGTACCTCCTGACGCAGGAGCATGCTGCTGACTCCCGCCCGGGTGGGCGGGTCCTGCGCCAGCACCGACACGAAGGTCCGGCCACGCCAGTGCGTCGCCGCGGCATGGGCATGTGGTCGCGGGATGGCGGTCTGCAGCGTGCGGCTCATCGTGGCACCCGGCAGCGACGCCTTCTAGAATGATGTTCTTCTGATGGCCTGGGCAAGGCACCTCTCCCGGATCGGATCATGACGGTCGCGGGCCTCAGACGACCCCGGCCCGCATCGCGTACGCCACCGCGTGGGCGCGATTTCGCAGATGCAGGCGCTCCATCAGGCTGTAGAGGATGCTCTTCACCGTGCGCTCGGAATACTGCATGCGCTCGGCGATCTCGGTGAGCTCCAGTCCCTCGGCGATGTGCCGCAACACCGTCACCTCACGGGCCTCCAGACCCGAGGCGGTCAGCCCGCGCGGCGCCAGCACATCCCGCTGGAGCCGGACGAACTCGGCCACCAGCCGGTTCTGGATGTCCGGGGGCACGTGCGTCCCGCCCTGGTGGACGGTGGTCAGAACCCGGCCCAGATGATCGGGGGTCGCCTGGGTGCGGTAGACGAACCCGGCCACCCCGAGCTCGAAAGCCGCTGCCAGATCCGGAGATCCGACGCGGTCCAGGATGATCACGATCCGCGGCCGGTCCGGTTCGGGTTCTCCCCGCCGCTCCTGCGCGAGGCTCCGGAGTCGCTCCACCACCCCGGCGTTCATCTCGTCCGTGGAAATCAGCACCACGTCGGCCTCGGCCATCCGGTCGACCTCCTCGAACCCCAGCCGGTCCACGAGGAAGATCCGCAGGCCGGTCCGGCTCAGCGGATCCGGATCGTCGATGACCACCCGGAGAGCGCTCACCGGTCGGCCTTTCCGGCCGGGAAGGGTGCGCCCCCAGCCGCGCTCACGGTCGCGCTCACGGCTGCGCTCACGGCTGCGCGCCGGTCCTGCGCGATCGGGTGTTCATTCATGTCCTTCTCTACGACGGTGCGGCGGCTCTCGTTCACCTCGGCACCGGATTTCACGATCGTGATCGAATCAGGACGCCATCAAGGGCTGCACCGGACTCCAGGACGCCGGCGCGGCGACTCGTGCCGGCCAGGCCGTCGACGTCCGCCCGCCGCGAACCGCCCCGCCCCGCCAGGCCATTTGCGGTGCGGGCACGGCCATCCTGATCGCCCACAGAGCCTGCTCCCCCATTCCCTCCGGGTAGCGCACCCGCAACCAGGGCCGGGCCGTCGCGGACATCTCGTCGGCGAACCGGGACAGCGCCGCGAGCATGTCGTCCGGCGGGGCCAGCTCCGGCTCGGCGTCGATGAACAGATCGACGTGTTCCGCCTCCGGTGCGACCTGGGCCAGCCAGGCCGTCACCGGCTCGCCGACACGGTGCAGCACCAGGTGGGGGTCCACCTCCCGTAGCCCCCACTCCCAGGTGAGCTGGTACTCGATGACGACATCCTCGGGAATCGCGTCGAAAGGGTCCTGTGGAGCCTGCGTCATGATGCCGTTCTCCTCGAACATGCTGCGGTGTAGGCCTATCTGGCCCGCAGCAGCCACTTCTGGTCCTGGGCGGCGGTCTGTAGATCCCACTGCTCCACCAGGTACCCGTTCCAGGTACCGTCCGACTCCGGCGCCGGAAGGTCGTCACCGAACAGGTCCACCGCCTTGCCGGAGAGCCGGTTGGTGATCCAGACCGCGCCGCCACCGGCGTCCGTCACCGACCACTGCTGATCGGCGTCCCCGGTGTTCACCGTCTCGACCACCAGCTTGGCCTGATTGTCGGCCGCACCGTCCTGCACGGCCAGAGCCATTCCCTGGAAGGCGTTCTCGATGAGCACGTGCTCACCGTCCGGCGCCGTGACCAGTTTCCAGGTCTGGTCCGCGCCACCGTCGTCCGCCCACATCTGCACCCGGGTGCCCGGCCCCAGACTGCTGTCCTGATCGCCCGGAAGCTCGAGAACCGCCTTCGCCCAGAGATTCTCGAGATGGTACGTCTGGTTCGGGTCGTACAGGGAACTGGTCGTCGACGGAGCGGTCGTGGGCGTGTCCTGCCCACCGTCGCTGTCACCGTCGTCGTCATCAACGGGCGGGACACCGGCACCGGTGGACGGTTCCTGGCCCGTCTTCGTGGTCGGCGTGGCCGTGGCACCGGTCGACGGCCGGGCCGGGGAGGTGACCGCCGGCGTCGCCGAAGAGGTGACCGGCGCCGCCTGGCCGGCGGTCAGGCGGGTGTCCTTCTGGTACACCGGCACGAATACCGGCACGCTGACGGCGAGCTGGGAGACCGCGGTCCGCGGCAGCCCGCCCGCCTGCCGGATCACCTCCGGACCCCACTGGAGCGCCCCGAGCGCCAGGTCGAAGGCGTCCGCGTCGTGGAACGCGGAGAACTGGTTGACCATGTCGCACAGGGTCGCCGCGAGCGTCGAGATCGCGTCGTCCGGATCCCAGACCGACGCCTTGCTGCTCGCGTACTCCTCCCACAGGTCAGGGGCGAACTGGGCGATGCCCTCCCCCCGGGCGGTGCGCAGATTGGCGTCGAACCCGGAGGCGACGCCAAGGTAGGCGGCCACCCTGGCCGGCGTGACCTCGGCACACACCCGTCCGGCGTCGTTGATCCGGCTGACCAGGGCCTCCGGCACGGCGGTGGCCGAGGCGGTCTCGGTCGGCGTGACCGGCGTGGTGGAGAACGCGGCCTGGTCGGCATACCACAGGGCATATCCAGCGACGGTGTCGACGAAAGCCCGGGTCGCCGCGGGAACACCCTTCGCCGCGACCACGGCGTCCAGCCCATCGTGCTGGGCGGCGACCGCCAGCTCCCAGCGGTCACCGTCGACACCCGCTTGGCGGATCTGGCCGGCCAGCTCACACATCTGATGCCCCAGAGCCAGGATGTTCGCGGCGGCGTTGCTGCGGCTGACCTCGTCGGAGGGCTTCCACCGCTGCCACTCGGCGTCGCTCAGTCCGGCGATCCGGGCGCCGGAGGAACCGGCCGCGAACCCGGAGATCGCCATGAGCTGGCCCGCCACCCGGGCCGGGGTGAGGGTGGGGCAGGACAGCGCCGCGGTGACGACCGCCGGCATGTCCTCCTCCGGCACCACCCGGCCGGGGATCTTGTCCGCCTCGGCACTCGCCGACTGCAGGTTCACCGCCAGTGCGCCGAGCAGGGCGAGGACCACCACGACGGCGAGCAGCTCCAGACGACCGGCCGTCGTCGAGGCCAGTCGCCTCAGGGCGCGGGGCACTGTGCCGAACTTGCTCATGCTGAACTCTTCACGCTCATTCGCCCGGGGACGTGTCATCCACGTCTACGGGCACGAACCCGGTTCCGTTCACAGCGGGTGCACATCCGTGGAAGAACTCGGGCGTGGGCGGTTGCTCCACGGCGTGGTCCAGCCGAGGTCAGGCAGGGAGGAGGCGTGCGCCGTCGGTGTCCCCGGCCGAAAGGGCCAGGTGGGAGGCCGCTTCTGGGCATCAGGCACGATCCGGGTGCCGGCCGGAATCGGGTCCTGCGGGTCGGACACGGACAGCCAGTCGGCAAACTGGCTCTGAAAGCCGTTCCCCAGCACCACGGCCCCGGTGGAACGGGCGCTCGTCACGGCGCCCAGGACGGTTCGCGCGGTGGCCCGTTGCTGCGGGGTCAGTTCCGCGGACCCGGGCAGATGCACGATCAGCCGCCCGGGCCGCGGAGGCTGCCGGTAGACGTCCAGACCGGGATGCGGGCGGGTGCCGTCGGCACGGGGGAACCACAGGTACAGGCCCGACGCGACGACCGCCACGACGGCGTCGTCCCGGGTGAACGATCCGGGACGCGTCCCCCGCGACAGCATCCCTGGCCGGAACAGGTCCGTGGCGACGTCCACCGGTTCGGGATCGCCACCGTCCTGGTCGAAGCGCAGCGCTCGGGCCACCGCGGCTACGGCCGGGTGATCAGCCGGGACGGCCTCGGTCAGCGCGGCCAGCTCGACGGTCACCGGCCGCTCCAGGGCACGGGCCAGCCGGTCGACGAGGTCGATCTGGATCGGGGCCGGCGAACCGGTGGTCTCCGGCTCCAGCCGGTATCCGGTGCTGGGAGAGTTCAGCAGGAGCCGGCCGATACCGGGAAGCGGGATGGCCGGTTCCGCCAGGTGCCCGGCCCACTTCAGGGCCTGGTCCCAGGCGTGGTCGATCTCCTGCCTCAGCCGGTGAGCCTCCTCCACGACTGCCGCGCGCCGGGCCGACCGGGGCCGCGAGCCGGCGAAGTCGGCCTGGACGGCGGCGTACAGCGGCTCGGCCCGCCGGGCCAGTTCCTCCCAGGCACTGCGCAGTTCCCGCTCGGCCCGGTCGACCTCCGCGGTGATCGGTGGCGACGCGGCCGACCTCAGCCGGGCGACCTTCGCCGCGGCCTCGCCGACCACGTCCTCGAACAGCTGACCGAACGCGCCGAGACGTTCCAGGGGAGCGGCGTCGCCGGCCAGGTGGGCCTCGACGACCAGCAGGACCTCACGGGGGGTCGCCCGCATCGGCCGCAACGGCATGTCCTCGGGTTCCCGGCCCTGCCGTACGGCCTCGTCGTTCCTCGCCCTCCAGGCCCGCGTCTCCCGTTTCTCCTCAGCCATCTCGGCAGCCGTCCGGGTATCGGGGTACCGGGTGCTGTTCATCAACGCGAAGCCGGACTGGATCCGGGTGGGCAGCCGGGTCTCCGGCCCTCCCGCCGCTGCCTCGGAGCCGGCTGCATGCAGGCGGACCGAGGTTGCCGCCAACGCGTCGGACACTGTTCCGGATCGGTAGGCACTCGAATAGTGATCCAGGGCATTGAGCAGGTGCCCGAACTCGTGCTGGAGGGTTCGCCCGTTGGCGTCCATGCGGAGGTTGACGTAGTTCTGCGTTTCGCGTTGCACGCCCCGGCCGTCGACCGGTGACCAGACGTGCTGGACCACATCCGCCGGGCCACCGTCGAGGACAGCGTCGGTCCTGGCCCGTAGGTAGTACACGACGCCGTTGCGTATCACGGGCCCGGACCGGTTCCAGGAATCGGCTTTCCACACGTGATCCAGTTGGTGGAGGAGGTAGAGGTCTTCCAGAGTCACCCGGTCGTGCCGCGCGCGACGGATGCGGACGGAGGCCTCGACGACGACGACTTCTCTCACCTCGCGTCCCGGTACCGGATGGTCCCCCTCCGGCACGGTCACCGTGTGGGCACGCGTCCAGAACTGGGCCAAGGGGTGTGTGTGGAGCGAGTACGCCATTTGCTCGGCCCTCTGTGCCTGGGTCAGCAACTCCGCCCGGGAGTACCTACTGCCGGCCACGGCATCGGCCAGGGCGCTCTCCAGATCCGCCCGTACGTCGCCGGTGCGCCGGCGCGCCAGTCCAGGCAACCGCACCTCCAGCTGGAGCTGGGCCAGGCGCAGGCGGGACACCTGTTCCACCAGCAGAGGCCCCGGAGTGCGCAGCAGATCCGAGAGCCTGCCGAAACCGGCGACGCCGCTGCCGGACAGTGCCATCACCATCTCGGCCGAGACCCTCCTCACCGGGCCGGTCCGCCGTTCCAGGCCGGGATGCATCGGGTCCCAGCCGGCAACCTCGGACGGCAGCCGCCAGACCGGCCCTTCCGCGGGTATCTGCGGCCCGGCGGTGGAATAGGCCGGCACCGGCGAGTACCTGGGACCCGGCACGATCTGGTGGTCCACGTCGTCCAGCCAGTCGTAGACATCCGCGAGCTCGTTCGTGACCAGCTGGAAGACGTGGCTGTCGGCAATGTCCAGAACGACTTTCATCGTCGCGGGATTCAGCGTCTGATGCTTGACCGCGTCCCCCAGCGCAGGCGTCTGCGTCACGGCCATCCCCACGGGGACCCGGTGCACATACAGCTGATGGGCCACCTCGAAGACGTCGTGCACCACGAAGACGTCGCCTTCGGGAATCGCGCCGACCGAAAACTCCCACGCCGCACCGGGCAGCAGGACGCGACGGTCGGGATGGACGTCGGACGTGCCGTCCGGTCCGAGGGTGACCTCGAGCCAGCCGCGTGTCCATTCGGTGCCGGCAACCGGCTGCGCCTCCACCCGCCCGTCCTCGTGCACCTTCAGGTCTTCGGCCGCGAACGTGTACGGAACGCGCGCGTTCTCGGCCAGTTCCCGGGCAACGTGCACGGGCAGGTTCGCCACCACCAGGGTGGCCCCCCGCAGGTTTGCCCCGTGCGCGGAGAAGAGCGACCTCAGTCGTGCCTGTACCTGCGGACGGCCCGCGTCCGCGATCACCGGTCGGCCCTGCTCGTCGGTGAGAGCCACGTCCCGCCCGCCGTCCGGGCGGCTCCGCATCGCGGTGCCCGGGACGTCGGGTGAGATCGGCCATTCGTCCGGGGCCAGCCGGATCGGAAGGGTGGATGCCTCCGCCGGGTCGGGTGCCGCCACGAGGGGGTCCCGCGAGTCGGCCTGCGGACGATCCCGGACGGAAGCCGGCTCCAGCTCCGGGTGGGGCATCTGCTGTGGACGGGTTCCGTCGGGGCGGAAGCTCAGCCATGCCGGGCCCTGGCCGTCGCCCCGGTCCGCGAACGCCGTCACCGGGCGTGCGGTGATCCGGGCGATCTCCTGGGCCAGGACACCGGATTCCGGCCGGAGAGGCTGATCGGCCGTCGCAACCCCTGTCGCCCGCAGCACAGTGACGCCCTTCGCGTCGGCGGTCAGGATCCAGCGGTCTCCCAGCGCGACATCAGAGCCGATGCCGCTGGGGGTCAGGGCCCGTGCCGTGATGGAAGGGCGAGTCGCTCCGGCTGCCATCAGCGCATCCGCCCGCAGTACCCGTGTCTGCCAGTACCCCAGCGATGTCCGGGCCTGCTGCCATCGGGCTCCGGATGTGTAGTCGAGGGCGATTCCCGGCAGGCCCAGGAACCGCCGGGCCAGCGCCGTCCGCTCGTCGTCCGGTTTCCCGAGGTCTGTCAACCGGGCTCGCGCGATCTCCTGGGCCGCTGCCAGTTCGGGCCGCAGCCGCCGGGCCACCTGAGCGGCTGCCCACATCGGCAGATCCTCTTGTGGGGAACGCGAGGGCCCGGGTTCGGGGGCCTCCGGCAGGTTGCGCAGGTCGGCATCCGCCTGGGCCAGGTCCACTGTCAGTGAGACGGCGGCCGACGGCTCGGGCAGGCCGGCGTTCAGCCAGGTCGCCAGCCGCTGGGGCGCCCGGCCCGGCTCGGCGATCCGTAGATCCGTCCAGCGTTCCCACGGCAGAGCGGCGAGGTGGTCGGTCATCCGGGTCCGTTGCCGGGCCGGCGGCTCACCGGTGTGAACCGGGTACAGGACGACGGGCTGACCCGGTGCGGTACCCCGCACCTTGCCGATCCAGCCGTGGAACTGGAGATTCGATCCCAGCGTCTCCACCGCCCGGGCGAACTCCGGTCTCGGCACCTCCCCCTGAGACTCGTTCTGCGACAACAATTCAGCAAACAAGGCACCCAGTCGGGCGACGTAATCCGTGTGTGCCTGGGCGAGCTGGTCCTGAGCCCTCCCGACGGCGTCCCGGTCCCCTTGGGCCGCTGCATCGTCGCTGGCCTGACGGGCTGCGTCGACGTCCCGGTACAGCCGGGCCTCCTCGTCCAGGAAGTACTGAGCTTCTCGCGGTGGCGCGCCGACCTCGGGGACGCCCGCGGCACCGGTGCTCTCGTCGCTGAGTTCCAGCGCAGTGTCTTGCGGAGCCAGTCCGAGAAAGCCTGATGCAACATGTGATTCGTCAGGGTTCTCGGCAAGCAGCTCCCCGAGCCCGATCTCCTCGGCTTCCAGCAGTCGCCCGGCCGGACTGCGCACGACGACCTGCGGCCCCCGCAGGTCCACTTGCTGACCCCAGCCGTCTTCAGACCGCAGTTGCTCCGGAAGCTCGCCGAGTGGGCGCCACCCGCCTGCACCAGGCATACTCTCGTCCAGCCACTCCGGATCGCGGCTCGCACCACCCCGCACATCGTCGTCGGCCTCCAACCATTGCCGGGACCGCTCCGCCTGCGGCAACGATGAGCGGCTGGAGTTTCCTGTCGTTCTCGTCCCCCGGAGCCGGCTCCGGGGGACGTAGATGGCGACGGCCTGCCGGTACCCCGGCTGGAGACCGTCCAGGACCGCGCGCAGGACGGTTCGGTGCTGAGGCGTCAGACGGGGATACCCTGGCACGTGCAGCATGAGCTCCCCCGGTACCAGGGGCTTGTAGTCCGGGTCGTACCCGAGGTGGGGGGCGCCGGGGAGGGAGAGCACCAGGCCGGAGGCCACCATGCGGACCGGAACACCATTCACGGTGAACATAGTGTCTGCCCACATGTCAGGGGCGAACCTGCCCGGCAGGAACCAGTTCACCGCCACACCGGTCAGCAGCGGAGCGCTCCGTCCTCCGGGCCAGACCTTCATCCCGGTGGCCATGGCCACGTCTGCCTCCCCCGGGCGGGCGGTGCCGTCCGGGTAGAAATCCATCACCACCGGCAGGCCGAGACCGTCAGCCATGGCCCAGACCTGTTCGGGTGTCGGCCGGGGGCGCAGACCGTTCCACTCCAGGGTGTGGACGCCGTCGGGCCGGGGAATCAGGTACCCGCCCCCCGGGGCGGAGATCCGGCTCTGACCGGCCAGCACCGCGGACCGCAGCGCCTGCTGCTCGGCCAGTTCGATCTCGTGATCGATGCGTTCGGCCTCATGCGAGCGCTGGGCCTCGTGGGCCGGGCCCGTCGATGCCGGATCCGGTCGGGTCAGGTGAGCCCGGAACCGGCGCAACTGCCGTGCCTGCCGCCGCCATTCGCGATAAAGCCGGTCGCCGGCTGCATGCAGCTCTTGCGGTGTGGCCCGGCCGGCGGCTACCTCCCGCCGGGTGTGCTCGTAGTGGCTGGCGGCGGGAGCCACGTGTCGTTCGTATCGCTCGTGAGACCGCCGTAGCCGCAGCGGGGGTGCCTGGTCTCCGGCCTCGACCGCCTCCAGAATCATGAAAAGGTCGCGTGCGGTGATGATCTCGTTGTCATGCATCAGTGCCCCGAGCGGATCCAGATGCGTCGAGGGACGGACGACGCGGATTTCCGATGAGTCCTCCAGATGCCGGTCCGGGCGCACCCGGAGTCTCTCGTGGCGCAGCGGGTCGTCCGGCCGAGTTCCCCGGTTGGGATACCGGTCGGGCAGACCGAAGTGGTGGCCGTACTCGTGGGAGATCATGGAACCCGACGCATCGGAGCGGAGGTTGCCGCTGTCCTGCTCAAGCCTCTCCCGACCCTCGGGATCGATGGGTGGCCATACGTTCATCACATCGTCGGCCGATAGGTTGCCTTCGGCCGCATGCTCGACCCGCATCCGGACGAAGAACATTTCACCGTTGAATGTCACCGGGCCATGCCCGTTCAGGTGCTTGTTCCTGCCTCCGGCTCCACGAACCTGCCAGGCGCTCAGTTCGCTCTCGGTCGTCGTCTGGCGCCGGCGATGTCTGGTGCGGGTGGTCAGTTCCAGCAGTGGCAGATGTCCCGGGAGGCGGTACACACGAGCCCGGTACTGGGGGGAGGGATAGAAGCCGAACGTGTCGTCCAGCCTGCTGGTCAGCTCGATCCGCTCTACCAGGTACCGTGCGTCGACACCCAGTTCCGGCTGCGTCCGCGCCCGGTCCAGGAGCGCCCGCAGCTGGGTCATCGCGTTCCCTTGCTGTTCGGCCCCTGAGCTCAGCGCGGGCTGCAACCGCCGGATCGCCGTGACGAGGTGCTGGACGATCGCCGGGGGCAGGTCGCCGGCGCTGAGCGCCGGCCACCACGACAGCGGTTCCGTCTCGATCTCCGAGCGCCGGAGCTGGGGCAGGCTGACGAGCCGGCCGGGGTTGGCCGCCCGCAGGGCGTCGGTGATGACGGGGGGCTGCACGTCAGTGGCAGGCGCCATCGGCATCCGCAGCGACGGGGCGTCGCCGAACGCCTGGCGCCCCGCGCGGGAGTACGAGGGTACCGACGGCGCTGTGCTCAGGCGACGCATGCCGATCCGGGCCGGCTCGGGCAGGATGCGCAGCAGCTGCTCATGGGCCAGTTCCTCCAGCACCGGATCGGAGACGTCGTAACTGATCAGGATGGCGTCGGTGGGGCGCAGGCGCCGCCTCAGGCGACGGTGGCCGGAGCCTCGCTGGGGCCGGCCCGGGACGGGGATGGCGTCCGCCTCCAGGTCCCGCCCGGCCACCTGGGAGACCGCTATGCCGGCCGGGATACGGCGAAGATGGAGGACGTACTCCAGCCCCTGGGCGTCGATGACCACGATCGAGGACGGCAGGGTCTGCCGGGCCAGCGCCTCCTCCCAGGCAGGTGACGGGTCGAGCAGCCGTCCGGTGGCGGTGACCGTCCCAGTGGGTCCGGCCTCCAGCCAGCCCCGCGTCGTCGTGGTGCCCGTCACCGGCTGAACCGTTACCGTGCCACGGGACACTCCCAGCCCGTCCTCCGTGAAGTTGAGACGAATCCCGTTGTCTTGGGCCATTTTACGGGCCACAGGAATCGGCAGGCCGGCCACGTACAGCGTCGCGCCGTCCAGCGCTCGCGCCTGGGCTGCGACATACCGGGCCAGGTCACGCTGATTCTCCAACAGGCTGCCGTTCGCGATCGTCACCTGCCCCCTGTCGTTCGCCCAGGCCACCTGGGCCGTCCGCTGCGGTGACCGCTGTGCGGTGAAGCCACGAACGGCGGGTGGGACGGTTACTTTCAGCAGCGCCACGGCACGGCGCCGGGCCGTCGGGCCGGCCCCGGACTCGGAGTCGTACTCGGCACGGGGCTGCGGGACCGGCCTCGGCGCTGAACCGTCCGGCTGAAAACTGAACCAGGACGGGAGAAATCCGTCTGCGAGATCGGCGAAGGCAGTCACTGGCCGGCCTGCCTGTGTGGCCATCTCCTGGGCGAGCAGCGCCGCCTCGGGCCGCCAGGGCTGCTCGGAGCGGGATGCGCCCGGCGCGTGCAGGAGCGCCTCCCCGTCGACGACGCCCAGATCCCATCGGTCACCGCTTCGCAGGTCGGCCACCATTTCCTGCGGGGTGAGCCGGGGCGCCCGTGGCTGGGCGCTCGAGAGTTGCCCGGCCCGGTCAACCAGTTCCTCCCGCCGCCGCAGGATCTCTTCGGCCTGTCGCATCCAGGCCTGCACCCGGGTTCCCTTTCCCGAGCCCTTCACCCCCGGGAACCGTTGAACCAGGGCCGTCAGGCGAGAGGTGCGCAGGCTCAGGTGCTCCCGTGCCGCGTCGCGTGATCCGGACAGCACGCGCTCCAGCCGCCTCACCGCCTGACCGGCCGCCCAGGCGGTGAGGCGGGATTCGACGACCGCGTCGTCCGTGGGCCCGGGCAGCGCCGAGAGCGTCTCCTCCGCGACGGCCGCCGCCGGCGAGCGCGGGACCGATGAATCTTGCTGCACCAGAGAGTCATTCAGCATGACGACCAGCGGCAGCTGACGTAGCCGGGTGCCCACGGAGATGTCCGGCCATCGGTCGGCCGGCAGCTGCCCGATCCGGTCGATCATCCCGGCCCGCCATGCAGGTGTGTCGTGTGCCGACTCCACCGGTTTCAGCACCACTGCGCTGCCCGGCGAGCTGCGCCGCAGGACGCTCTGCCAGCGGAACAGCTCGATCTTCGCGTTCAGCGGCTCTGTGGCCAGGCCGAAGGCGGCCCGGTCCCGGCCGCTGCGCAGGTTCCGCTGCTCGATCAGCTCGGGGACGACGTCTTCCATGGTCGCCGTGTAGGTGTCCAAGGCTCGTGTCAGTGCCTCCTCGCCGGCGCGGAGCGCCTGGGGGTCACCGGTGTCACGGGCAAGGGCGGCTGTCTGCCGGGCCGCCTCAACGGCCCGGAACGCTTGCCGTTCGAGGGTTTCGAAGTGGTGCGCGTCCAGCAGAGGCGCAGACGGCATCTGGTTGGCAGGGGCCGGTGGGGCTGTCCTCGGCCGATGTGCCGTCGCCGGGACCGACAACGCGGCGCGCCCACCAGAACCCGGCGGCGCCGGGCGGGAGGCCCCCTCCCCTTCGTAGGGCCAGCGCAACGGCTCCGGCGGCACCCTCGTGAAAGTTTCACGGGTGCGCGGGGCGACGGCCGTCCAGTCCGTGACGTCCCGGAACCAGTCCTGGAGCCGGGTCACGGTGCCGTAACCCTCTACCCAGACGAATGGCTGGCGCTCCACATCGAACCAGGCCAGGATCGTCCGCAGGGTCTGGCGCTGCCGGGCGGACAGTTCTCGTCCCTCGGCCCCCTGACGGTCGTCCGGTCCTTCGGCCAGCCCCCCGACCAGGACGTGCAGCCCGTCATCGCGCGGTATCGTCCGGGACTCGTCCATCCCCGGATGCGGATCGCCGGGGAAACTGACGGAGACCCCGGCCGGCAACACCCGCACGGTCGCGTCGTCCAGACGGAACACCGCGGCACCGCCGGCCGGATCCCGTACCAGCGGATGGCCGGCCCGGAAGAGATCCCTTGCGATCCCTGCCATTTCGGGGTCTGTGCCGTCCGGCCGGAACCGCACATGACTGCCGGTGGGTTTGACGGGTCTTTTCACCGAGTGCTTATCGGTGAGCGAGTCCAGGTCCACCACGACCGGGCGGCTCAGGGCCCTGGCGAGCCGGTCCAGCAGGCGGAAATCGGCTCTCGCCGGCGTCACGTCCGGAGAACGGGGACGGGACTGCTCCTGCGGATAGCTCAGCATGTACTCACCGGACTGCCGATCAAGGTCGAGCCGGCCGCCGTCCCACACCGGCATGGTCGGTTGCCCGTGCCGAGAACCCAGACCCAGCACCTGATCACGGGCCAGATCGGCCTCCTGCCGCAGCAGCTGGGCCTCGGTCAGCGCGGCCCGGTACGCCGACGAGAAGGGGGTGGACGCGTCCCGCTCGCGCACGATCTCGGCGAGCCGGGCCTCGGCGAACTCTGCCTGTCCTGTCCACGCCTGCTGGGCCGCGGCCAGAGCGGCACGCAACGGTTCGCCGGGCAGCTGATGCTCCGCAGTCTCGTCCAGCCTTTCCAGAGCCGGGACGACATCGGTCCAGTACCGGTCCTGCACCCGGCCCAGAGCCTCCATCCGGGCCTGATCACCGGCACGGTACCGCTGAATCAGCGTCAGGTAGTCCCGCGGTGACGGGCGTATCACGGTGGCCGGATCCAGGTGAGCGGCGTGCATCAGCGCATCGGGCGCGGCCACCCTCGACGGTGGCCGGGTCTCCGGTCCTCCACGGGCCGCGGCAGATCCCCGCGCATGGATCCGAATCTCTCTCCGGCGCAGCGGATCCTGTCCCTTCACCTGCTGCGGGTCGGGGTAGGCGTCATCGAGTCCGGCTGCCTGGTGACCCAGTTCGTGGTCGATGGTGAGCCGGTTGGCGTCCGACCAGAAGTTCGAGGCATCCGGGTCATACCGCTTCTGGCCCTCCGGGCCGACCGGTGACCAGACGTGGATCGTGCGGTGGACGGGGCGACCATCGCGGACCGGTTCGGATCGCAGGTGCACATACCAGATCTCACCGTCCACGTCGATCGGACCGGAGGCGTTCCACAGGCTACCGTCGGGGTCCTCCTGATCCCGGCGGATGCGCTCCAGGTCACCGGAGGTGGTCCGCTCGTGCGCCAGCAGACGGCTGCGCATCGTGTATTCCAGCACCCGGACCGATGCCACCGTCCGGCCAGGAACAGGCTGGGGGCCCTGCTCGGGCACGGGCACGGTGTACTCCCGGGCCTCGGCGAAGGACTCCGGAAAGGCACGGACCACCCGGGCCAGATTCTGCCCGTGCGCCACCAGATCCAGAATGTCCTGCCCAGAAATCCTTTCCGAGGCAGCAGGCACCCGGGCCAGTGAATCCTTCAGGTCCTCGCGGACGTTCCTGGTCTGCTGGGGGGTCTCGAGGCCGCCGGCCAGGGCATGCACCTGGTGCTGCGCCGTCCGTAGCTGCTGCGTCTCGCTCTCCGTCAGCGGCCGGAACCCGTCGAGCAGGCTCCTCAGCTGGTCCGCCGTCACCTCGGAAACGTCCCGCAGAAAGACGCCCACGTGCGAGACCGGACGAGCCGGGGTGGCGTGCCGCATCGCGCTGACATCGGGCTGGAACACCGCCGCCTGCGCGGGAAGACGCCAGATCAGCCCGTCACCAGGCGGACGGTCCCCGGAACTGCCGAAAACGGGGAGAACTGAGATGCTCGGCCCGGCGGCGTACGGGACGCCCACCAGGAAGGGGTACCGGCCGGCCAATGCCTCCCTGATCCCTACCAGCATCGCGTAGTCCCGGACGTCCACCGTGACCAGAGGGCGGTTTCCGGGATCGGTCGCCAGAATCCCGGGACCGGCGAAAGCACCGTCGGTTACAGCTATACCGGACGGCACGCGATGTAGGTAGAACTGGTGAGGCATCTTCAGTTCGTCGATCACGGTGAGTGGTTCAGCGAAATCAGCCTCGGCCAGATCTGTCTCCCAAGGCGGGGACGGGCTGAGGATTTTCCCGGTGACGACCACCGTCCCATCGGTGCCGGCTTCCAGCCAGCCTCGGGTCGTGGTCGTGCCGGGAACCGGCTGTACCACGATTGTGCCGTCCCGGGCGACCCGGAGCGGCTCCGCCGTAAAACGCAGACGGATTTTGTTGTCCAGAGCGATCTTCCGTGCCACCGGTTCCGGAAGATCCGCCACATAGACGGTCACCCCGTCCAGGATGCCTCCCTCGGTTCCGAGGTGGCGGGCCAGGTCCCGCTGGACCTGTGGCCGGCTGCCGTCCGCGATCACGACCTGACCGTCGTCGTCCACCCAGGCAAGTTCGAGTGTCCCGTCCGCCGTGGGCCGCGAGACGAACCCCTGGACGCCGGGCGGGGCGGAACCGAGAACCACCGTCCGGGATGCGGCCGCCAGGAATTCTGCCGGACCTGGCACCGAAACCGGTTGCGGGGCGAAGCCTTCCGGCCCGAAACTGAACCATGCCGGAGGCGTCCCGTCCCCGGCGAAGGCCGTTACCGGCTCACCCATCTGAACCGCGATCTCCTGGGCCAGCAGCGCTGCCTCGGGACGCCACGGCTGCTCGGTGAAGGATATACCGGGAGCCCGCAGGACCAGTTCGTCACTCAGTACGCTCAGGTCCCAGCGTCCACCTTTCCGGACATCGGCCAGTACGGCGTCGGGGGTGAGCCGGGGCGCCAGAGGCGGCGTCCCGGCGAGCGCCACGGCCCGGCGGAGCATCTGCTCGCGGTGTTCCAGCGTGTCCTGGATCTGCCGCAGGCGACTGCGTGCGCGCGTTCCCTGTCCGACTCCGGGCAGGTCACGGAATCGCTCGGCCATGGCCGCCCGGCGTGACCGCTGCTCGTCGAGGTGGTCCCGGGCTGCGTCCCGGGACCGGGTCAGGACAGGCAGCAGCTCCTGGGCGAGGCGTCCGGCGGCCCAGGCGCCGAGAGAGGATGTCCCCGCGTCGGTCTCCCCCGGTTCCGGGGGTGCGGGCAGCGCTGCCAGCGCCGTCTCCGCGGCCACCTGGCCGTCCGGGACGGGCAGGGCTGTTTCCTGCTGCACCAGAACGTCGTTCAGCATCGCGGCCAGCGACAGAGAGCGGGGCCAGGCACCGATCGAGATGTCCTTCCAGCGATCCGCCGGGAGCTGCGCGATCCGGTCGATCATCCCGGCGCGCCATGCGGGGGTGTCGTAACCGGACTCGACCGGCTTCAGGACGACGGGAGTGCCCGGCGTGCTCCGGCGCAGGACGCCCTGCCAGCGGTACAGCTCGAGTTTCGCGCTCAGGGAGTCAAGGACCTGGCCGACATCAGGGTCGGCCTGGCCGGCCCGCGGATCATGCTGCACGACCAGATCGGCGACGATCTGCTCCATCGCCTTCGTGTAGCTGTCGGACGCGTGGGCCAGCCTCTCCTCGGCCGCCCGGACCGCCTCCGCCTCTCCGGTGGAGCGTGCGGCACCGAGTGCTTCACGTGCCCGGGTCACGGCGTGGAATGCCTGGCGTTCCTGGGCCTGGAGGAGCCCGGCGCCGGGAGGCGGACCGGGCGGGCGGTGGGCATCAGCGCCCGACGGGGCCCGGCGGGCGGGAGGACCGGCTACTGCACCGCGCGGCGCACTCGCGGTGGCTTGACCTACGGCGCTGTCCTCGCCGTGGTCATCGGGCTGCACGGGAGGCACGCCGTCCGGTGGGCCGGACTGCGGGGCGCTGTTGCCCGCCCCACCTGCAGGGCCGGGCTCGCCGGACGCGGGGGTGGTCAGCTGCCCTGGATCGTCGGGCCGGCCCAGACCGTGTGCCCGGACCAGGCTTCGGGCCAGAAGTTCCAGGGCACGAGGCAGATCCTGGGGCGAGGGGGAACCCGAGAGCACGGCCGCCATCTGCGCGGCGGTCACGACCGGCACCACCTCCCTACGCAGCCGGAGCACACGGGTGTCGTCCGGGTCGGTCAGATCCTCGTCGCCCGAGGCGGTGTGGACCGCGGTGGCCGCGGTCTCCACCGATTCCTGGACTCGTTCCAGCCAGGTCCCACCCAGCCCTGCCGTCCGCTCGACGGCCGTGCGTGCCCGGTCAACCATCTCCTTCCATTGCTGTCCGAAGGCCGTCGCAGCCGATGTGTCCGTCGGCCGCCGCCCGAATCCTGCCAAGAGCGCGTCGACGGCGAACGGCCGGACCTCGCCGAATACCTCGGCCGGGTGGGAGGTTCCCGGTTCACTGCCGGATCCGGTGACCGGTTGTGCTGTCTGCTCGACGACCGCCCCGGTTCCCGGCTGGACGGTCCCGCCGGCCACCGCCGCCCCGGCGTCGATCAGCGCGGCGAAGACGGCATCGCCGCGGTCCGTGGCCTCGTTTTCCTCCCCGCTCTCGCTCTTCAGCCTCGCGGGAATCTCCGGGGATCCGGTGTTCCCGGTGGCCTGATCGCCCGGCGCCACCACCTGGTCCTCGAAACCTTCGGTCGCCTGTAGGGATTCCTCGTCCTCCTCGAGGATCGGCGCCAGCCTCGTGCCCGTCCGCCCGGTCACCGGCGGCCCCGCCTGCTCCCGGCTGGCCGTGGCCGCCACCGGTTCGGCCACGGCCGGTTCAGCCGTCACCGCTTCTGCCGGCAGCGGATCCCCTTGCGACGGCAGGGTTCCGGCGTTCCCGGGAACCTGCGGCAGGAAGGCGGGCAATCCGCCGGCGGTGAAGGAGGGAACCACCAGGGACGCCACCGGGGTGACGCCGGAGGCGGAGGGCAGCAGGCGGGTGCCGCTGCGCTGCGGTACTTTCCGGCCGACAGCGTCGAGCACCTTGCCGTCGGCACGGATCCGGTGCCGGGTCACGGTGCCGTCGGCGGCTGTGTAGTTCAGTTCCACGCTCCGGCCGGTGTTGTGAGCGATCACCCGGGCCACCGGCAGCGGGACGGACGGCGCCACGGTCAGCGCGTGCGGCAGTCGGACCCCGGGTACCCCACCCACGACCAGAGCGAGCAGCTCGTCCGTGGCGGCGTTCAGCTGCGCGACCACGCCGGCGGGAGGGCCCTGCGGGGCGAACATCTGCTCCTCCAGCGTGGAGCGGTGACGGTCCTGGAAGGCGGTCAGCCAGGCGGCGTGGCCGGGATGGCTGGTGGACAGCTGGTCACCCGCCCAGCGCACGGCCTCGACGTAGCGGCTGTGCACCTGATGGGCGGCCGAGGACATCAAGACCATGTGCGGGGTCCGGGCGTCCTCGATGAGCCAGCGGGAGGCGTCGTTGGCCCGGTCCAGGAGGTCCTGGTGGTCCAGCGCCGCCCGGCTGAGCAGTTTCTCGAGGTGGTAGCGGGGCGTGTGCTCGCCGGTCGTCGGCCAGGACGTCGGCGTCGGCGTGTGGCGGTCCAGCAGAGCCTGAAGGCGCGAGAACCGCAGCAGCTCGTCGTACTGGGACCGGTAGATCAGCAGGTGCGCCTCGCCGAGGAACCGGTCGCTGTAGCCCGTCCCGGTCGGGCCGTCGCCCAGCATGCCGCGGCGCACGGCCTGGATCTCGGTGTTGCCGAGGTAGTTCACGACCACCCACAGCATCGGCCCCTGTTCCTTGGGGTGGTGCTCGTCGCGTTTGACGTTGGCGTCCCGGGCCCCCTCGCCGTGGTCGGCAGCGAGGTCGGCCCCGGTCCCGCCGGCACCGTCCAGCGCCGGGTTCGACGTGACGCTCTGGTTCGGCGGGGCCGTCGTCGTGGGGCCCGATCCACGCCCCTGTGCGGGCAGGTCCCGCGTTCCGCCGTTCTCGACGACGTCCGTGATGTTGCCGTTCTGCCCCAGGGTCACGGTCAGCGACGGGCGCCAGGAGTCGACGCTCCTGGCGATCGTCGTGCCGATCTGGTGCTTGGAGTAACGCCCGACGCCCGTGCCCTGGGGCAGTTGCGCCACGACGCGCGGGTGGAAGAAGTCTCCCTGCATGCGCAGGGCCGCGCGCCGGCCCTCGTCCCCGCCGACGAAGATGTTCTCCATGACGAGGTGTTTCTTGCCGATCGTCTCCAGGATGTGGTCGCGCATGTGCCCGCGGGCCTGCAGCTGTTCCAGGGTGATGACCGAGCGCACGGACTGGTCGTTGGCGTCCTGCCCGAACATGCGGCCCAGCAGCTCCCAGGTCCTGGGTACCGCGTCGTCGAGGTCGACGGCCACCACCATCGCGTCGGCGGGCAGGGCGTCCAGGCGCACGGGGGTCAGGTCGTCGAGAGGCAGGGACTCGTCCACCGGGATCGCCAGGATCTCCGACCCGGGTTTGCGGGTCACCAGCGTGCCCTCGAAGGTGTGGAGGACCTCGTCGCCCAGGTGCTGGACGTCGCGGGTCAGGCCCGCGACGACATTGCTCAGGGGCCGGTTCACCATGTCCAGGCGGCGGACCCGGACGGTGAGGTCGAACTCGTTGCGGAGGTAGAAGCCTCTCTCCCAGTCGTATCCGACGTGCTCCTGGGTGTGCTGGGCGGACTGGACGACCTCGCGGCGGTGGCCGGCGGACATGTCCAGCTGGCCTCCGCCCGAGGTTCCGGAGGTGGTTCCCTCGCCGCCGAGTCCGGTCTTGGGAGCGGTGAAGCCCCCGGCGACGGACCGGGACGTGGACTGGCTGGACGCGGCGTACTGGTGGGCGTAGGTCTCCAGACCTGCTCCCTCCTCCATGCCGGTGATCTCGGCATCGGTAGTGAGCCGCATGCCGATGTTCAGCTCGACGGCGTCGGCGGCCACCCCGCCGATCCGGTTGAACAGGTAGAACGTGACGCCCCGGGTGTGCAGCAGGTCGTCGAGCATGGCCTGTTCCCGGTTGCCGCCGACCAGGCTGGTCAGGAAGTCGATGCCGTTGGCCAGCTTTCCCACCACCGGCTGGTCGCCCCGGTACGCGCGGTACCAGACCTCCGGGATGCGCTCGGTCGGCCAGTCGGCCCGGCGCAGGCCGATCAGGCCGGGCACCGCCTGCTCCACGGCCTGGTGCAGGATGTCCACCGCGCGGATCCGCCGTGGCCTGTCTCCGATCCCGGCGGGTGGGCCGGGCACCTCGCCGGGCCGGACGTCCATCGACTCCACCCCGTGGATGCCCAGCGCCTGCAGGCGGCTGTCCTTTCTCATGCCGAACGGGACGAAGAGATCCCGCTCGGTCCTGCCGGTCGTGGCGAGGAACTGCTCCAGGGCGCCCTTGTGGGTCTTCTTCCGGTACGTCGCCACCTCGGCCAGGATCGCCCCGGCATCGGCGTGATCGGCGGCCTCGCGCTCCAGACGGTCCAGCACGGCGAGGATCTCGTTCTCACGCAGCGCCACGAGTTCGCCCTCGTGCCAGCGTGCGACGTACTTCCGGACGACGTCGATGTCGATCGGGAGCTCCGGGTGACGCCCGTAGGCGGCCAGTGCCCGGGGTACGGGCAGCAGGTACATGAAGGTGCGTGGTCCGAGGGTCTCGCTGTCCGGATGCACCCGGCGGGGCCGCAGTTTCCCGTCCACCTGCTCGACGGTGCCGACGTCGAGTGTCAGGGTCGTGGTGAAGAAGAGGGCGTCGTAGAAGCTCAGCGGCAGTTGTTCCTTGCCGTGCGTCTTCGACACGGACGTCCCCTGTCCCCGGCTGACCCGCGCTGTGGCGTCCACCTCCCCGGAGACCGCGCCCACGGCGCTGCCGTCGCTGAGCGGGCCCCCGGCCCGGACACCGGCCGAGAAGACCCAGTCGCGCTGGATCCTCTCCGAATGGGAGGCCTGGCTGAGCCACAGCCGGATCTGGCTGGCGACGAACTTGCCGTCCGAGGCACCGGAGTAGAACGAGGGTCCGATGGTTCCCTTGATCCCCAGGCCACCGTTCGTGTGGGAGATCAGGCCCGGGGAGAAGAGGCCGCCGGTCTGGTACTCGTCGTGGAGGAAGTCCGGGACGAACGAGCGCATCATCGTGGTGCTGCCCAGGTTGGCGATCTGCTCGTCGGACAGCTTGCCGACACCGGTCAGGGTCGGGAACATGTCCCGCAGCAGCGGCACCAGCCCGGTGGTGTCGAGGTAGTAGACCAGCGCCTTCTCCAGCACCGCGGGATCGGTCGCAGGAAGCGCGTCCAGGGCCGGGTCCAGGGGATCGAACTTCTCCAGGCCGATGTCGGGAAGGACGAACACGGTGGCGTGGCCCTCGACCGGATCGCTGTGCCAGGTCAGCGTCTTCTGCTCGGCGGCCCGCTGAACCGCTCGCTCGGCGCGGGCCTGCACCAGCTGTTCGCGCGCCTGCCTCTTCTTCTCCAGACGCAATTGTTCCGGCGTCAGCTGCACCGGCCGGGGCTTGCGCAGCTTTCCCTGCCCGCCCGGCCGGCGTGACTCACGCCCGGGCCGGGGGTGCGCCGTGTCGCTGGGCTCGGGCCGGCGTTTGCGCAGTTTCGCCGGGCCGGCGCCTTCGACGTCACGCGCGATCCGGAACTGGTCCTTCTTCCGGCGCCGGCGCTGCCCCTCGGCCCGCCTGGCCAGACGCTCCTGAGCGGCCTGCGGCAGGTCGTCGAACGTGAGGGTGGCCCCGAACCGGCCGGGCAGTCTCACGGCGTCCTGGTCGCCCGGCGACTCCAGCAGCTCGGGGTAGTTCCCGATGAAGGAGCCGCTCTGCCCGGCTCCCTTCGTCCACTGCCGGTCCACGCCGGCCGTGACCATCTGCAGCAGGTCGCTGCCGGCCTGGAACCGGCCGCCCAGGGTGATGCTCCGGGATCCGGAGACACCGTGACCGGCGCTGGTCGATCCGATGGACAGGTTGACGCTGTGCATGTGCGGTGTCGTGTAGAGGTAGTAGTCGCCGTTCGGGTCGAGGTTCTGCTCGGCCCAGACGAGAAGCCTTGCCGTGTGCGTGATCCCGATCTGGTCCACGGCACGCAGGACGACTTCCAGCCCGTCCTGGAAGATCTGGTCGTAATGGGCCTCGATGCCGTCGGTCGAGAGGAACTTGTCGACGATGCGCTCGTTCTCGAGCAGGTCACTGACGTTGAGCTTCAGCCAGCCCTTCCTGAGCCGGTGCCTGTCGGCGGGATGACGCCGGGAGAACGGGCGCAGGGGGTCCGGCGACAGCAGCCCCACCTCCCTCAGCACCTCTTTCACCTGGCGGTTCAGGGTCTCCGCCACCCTCGGCTCGAGGGTGGGCAGGCCGGTTCCCGTGCCGTGGTTCTGGAGGATCTGGGCGCGAAGGCGGATCGGCAGGTTCTTCGGATTACGCTTCTCCCGGGGAACCTTCTCCTCCGGCACGGCCCCGGGATGAAACTCGATCATCCCGTCCTCCGAGAGCGTGCCGCCGATCTCGGCACGGGTCGCGGTGAATCCCGTCGCCAGTGCCGACATGTCGACGGAGAACCCGTGGGCGAAGGCCGCCCACTGCGGCATCACCACGATCGCCGCACCCTCGTGCCAGGCGGTCCAGCGGATCTCCTTCTCCGGTCGCCGGATCAGGGAGATACCGGCCCGGTGACGCATGTCCACACGGTGGACCACCGAGGGCCCGGTGTAACGATCCACGTTCACCCACAGACCGGTCTTACCGGCGCTGACGGAGTCGCTCTTCGACGCCGAGAAGGCGGCCCTGAAGTTCGGGCCGAGCGTCACCTCCGGGACGACCGGCAGGGCGTCGGCGGCCGCACCGACGGAAAGCACTCCGGACTGGGTGAGGGACTCGGTGACGGACGACGCGGCGATCGCCGTGCGCACCTTCTCGATGTGCATCTTGTCGCTGGTCGCGCCCAGCCGCTGGTGAAGCACCGACTCGAGGTGCGCCTCGCCGTCGGTGACGACCACCTGCCGGTACAGGGCCCGCTGGACCCTCTCGGACTGGATCACCACCTTGGCGACTGCCGTACCGTTCCGGTCGTGGACGAGGAAGTCGTAGCCCGTCGCCTGCCGGCCCGCGTCGTCGTGCGCGTCGTTGACCGACTTGTGCAGGTTGACGGACAGTTTCATCACCAGCTGCGCATACAGGTCGAGCAGTTCCGTGCTGCCGGGCCGCACGTCCAGGCCGCCGAGGTGGAGCTCGCGGACCACCCCCTCGTACAGGTCCTGCAACCCGGTGAGTCCGGACGCGAAATAGGTGTCCGGGAACTTCCTTCTGGCGGCGTCGAGCGCCTGCGCGAACTCAGGACGAGCCGGCCGGACCGGAACGACCTGAGGGGCCACGCTTTCCAGCAAGTTGCTGGGGATCCAGGTGAGGAGTGACTCGGCGGTCGTGGCCGGCTCGGTCGTCCCCCTGTCCCGGGAGTCGGTGCTCCAGCTCGGCGTGACTCTCTTCCAGGGCACGAGCGGGCTGGTCCGGGTGCGAATCGTGTACAGCGGCTCGTAGGCCACGAGCGTCGAGTCGGCCCGGTAGTCCATGACCCGCCCGTACTCGGCGTCCTTGAACGCCGAGGTTGAGATCACCCGCTGGTTCATGGTGCCCGAGAGGCTGACGCCGGCCCGCACGATGGCGGCGAACACCATGCTGAAGTTGGCCTGGACCCGGGTCGCGCCGGCCAGGCCGGTGCCGCTGCGGGTGGAACCGCCGATGGCGAACTGCCCCAGGGTGTTCTGGTTCGCGTGGTGGTGGCTCTTCCTGTCCCGGGCCTGCTGCTCGGCGATCCGGTCGATCTCCTGGGTGTAGACCTCCCGCAGCTCGCGCAGGTGCCGGGGCTTGAGCCGGTCCTCCTTCTCCAGCTTCTGGAGCACCTCCGTCAGTTGCACCCGCAGGGTTTCGGCCGTGGGCAGGACGTCCCGGGAGACCCCCTCGGTGTCGGTGATGACGGTCGCGTTGCCCAGTCCCAGCTTGACCAGGACCTCGACGCCGTCGAACGGCATCAGATAGCCCTCGGTGGTCATCTCACCGGCGCGGTAGGCGGTGAGCAGGCGCGCGCGCAACGTGCTGCGGTCGTTCTCCGAAACCGCTCCGCCGGCCTCCTCGATCGCGGCGATCACGGCCGGCACCACCTGATCCATTTCCGGCATGCGCGAGCGCGGTGATCCCAGGCTCGCCGCGGCGGGGAGCATCCACGACGCCTGCGGTCGCCTGGCCTGCTGGGCCGGGGCGGCGTCCGGCTGCGCCACGGCGTCTGCTTCCGCCTCCGGCCCGGCCTGAGCAGCCGACGTGCCGCCGGCTCCGGTGACACCGCGGGCGCCGGTTCCCTTGGCCCCGTCAGGGCGCGCCGCGAGGCTCGTCGTCTCGCTGTATTCCGTTTCACTCCAGTGACTTCCCGCGTCCGACGCAGTGTCACTGAGATCACTGGATGCGCGGCTGCTGTCCGTGTCACCGGCCCCGGCGTCGTCGTGACCACCGCTCAGGCTCACCAGGCCGGCATGATCGGCACCGTGCCGGCCTGCCCCGGCCCGACCTTTCTCCAGCCCCGTTTCCACGGAATCGATCACTGCGGAGGACGAGATGATGCTTTCCACAGGTGTTTTCGCGGCGCCCGGTGGTGACAGCCGGGTGATGAACTCGTCCACGTACGGGCCGGCGATCAATTGCTCGACGTCCATCCGTGTGCGGTGCGCGTGAACGATCAGCAGGTCCACGAGCTGGTCGCGCAGATCCGCGTCCGCCCGGACCTGGCTCGCGATCTGCGGACCGATTCCCGGCCAGCGCAGCCGCGCCTCGATCACCTGGTCGGCTGTCTGGTAGGCCTTCTTGCGCACGCCCTTGCCCAGGGCCGCGATCCGGGCCCTCGCGGCGGCAGGGTCACTGGCCGGGCGGCTGAGATCCCCGGCAGGGGTGAGGTCTCCCAGGCGATTGCGCCGGAGCGGATCGACCGAGGTGAGCGACGGCGGTTGTGTCCTGTGGTCATTCGTGTGCAGAGGAGCCCGTCCTCGCGGAATCTCTGCGGCAAAGTGTTTCTTGCGCAAGCGGTTACGCGGCGAGGCGGGCAGCTTGACGTCCGTTTCGGCACCGTCGTCCATCGCGGTCACGATCCTGGCCATCCAGGCCCCCAGCAGACCCGGCAGGCCGTCGTCGGGGGTCCACTGCTTCGTCCGGCTCCCGATCGGACCCACCGGAAGTTCCGGCGTCGCGAAAGCCTTCTGCACCAGTGCGTCCAGTGAGTTGACATGCCCCTTGGCCGGTTGCGTCGATCCAGGGTCCAGGAGGTACGTCGGCGACCCGCTCACCTGCGAGTGCTCCTCGCCGGGGTGGGTGAAGTCCGGTTGCACCAGTTCGGCCAGCGAGTTGAACCGCTGCGCGGGCCATCCGGCCGGTTCTGGCTCGCGTAGGGACGACAACGCGGACGGCACAACGATTTCCGGCAGGGTCATCTGCGTTCCCATGGCCTGGCTCAGACCCGCCCGCTGTGTCGTAGCCGGATCCGTTTGAGCCGTCACCGAATTCGGTGCTGTCAGCTCCTGACCGCCCTCCAGCCGTACCACCGCACCGGCTGCGGACACCACGATGGCGTGGGCGTCCACCGGCACCCGCGGGATCTCGCCCTCCGGCAGAACCCTCTCCCCTTCCTGGTTCTGCAATTCCAGCCAGAAGGTGTGCTCACCCCAGCGCAGCACGGCGAACGCATGCTGCGGCAGACCGGGGGCCTTGCTGTAGACGAACCCCGCCGTGCCGGGACCGCCGGCCTCCACGGCGCCCACCACCGGTTCCCAGGACGTCCCGATCCGGTCCCAGGTGCCGGCTCCGAGCTTCTGGGCCGTCAGCAGTTCCGGGGTCAGCGCCGGGTCGGCGGTGGCCGGCCGGGTGGGACGCGCCGACGGGTGGAGGGACGCGTACAGCTGCTCCAGCCGCAGCAGGCAGTCGGCCAGGTAGTTCTCCCATCCGGCCAGGAGCCGCGTCAGGTCGATTTCCAGTTCGGCCCGGGCCTGGTCACGGGTGAGCGTGCGGTCGGCGCGGCGAGCGTCCAGCCCGGTCACGGGCTGCTGGTCGGCCGTCATCTCATCGAAGAAGCTCTGCTCGTCATGGTTTCCGCCCTGTCGGAACAGCTGCGGCAGACCGGCCCCGGCCCTGTTGCCCGGTTCGGGCAACAGCATGCTGCGCCTGACCATCTGCGCTGACCGGATGGTGAAATACGCCGCGTTG
>NZ_JAHBAY010000027.1 GCF_018499875.1 Kineosporia corallincola
CAGCCGCACCTTCGTTCAGGTCATCGTCCGGACGCCGCTGTTCGTCGTCGGCTTCCGGATGCAGCCAGTCAGGTCCCGGACGAGTAGACGCCATCGGACCACGGGCGACTTCTCTCGCGGTCTCTCGTCGTCCTTGATTCTTTGAAGTCTGCTCTCTGAACAACTTTTCGTCACCCGGTGAGGACGAAGCATCGCTCTCAGCCGTCGGATTTGGCGCGCGATGACGCGGCCCCGCCACAGCCGGGGCATCGCCGTTCGACAATGCCTCGGCGTACCCCCGGATGGTCCGCCGTGCATTCTCGACCACCGCGTCCGGCCGAACGTCCTCCGGATCCTCGTCGAAAACGTCTTGATCGGTGAACATCTGGTTCACGTCGAGATCATCGCCCTGCGCGCCCGGGCCGTCCGACCCCGAACCGCCCGCAGCAACGCGATCACGGTGACCGCCCTCAGGACGCCGCCGTCGGGTCACCCGCAGCCCGAGCAGACCCACGAGGGCCGCGATCAAGCCGTAAACACCCCAATTCGCTTGCCCACCGGCCGGATCGACCCCGGCTTCCGGCGACATGGCCGACGAACCTGATCTTCCGCGGGCGGCAGAGCTCTCGCCTGCCGACGCCCCGGGCGCCCCGGCAGACTCCCCAGGCGAGTTCGTCGACGGGCTGGGTGATGGTGCCGGCCCAACAGAATCCGCCGATGGGACCTCACCTCGCTCCACGGAGCCGGACGACTTCCCCGCGGCGTCAGGCCGATCCCCCTCCGACGTCATGGGGGTGTTCCGGGCACGCCCGCTCGCATGCCGCGCTACGCCCCGGTCCTTCGACCCGTCCGGAAGCGATATCACGTCGCCGGTTTCGATGTGATCGACGTCGGTGATGACCTTGCGGTTGGCCTGCCGGATCTCGTCGTAGGCCTCGGCGTCACCCAGAAAACGATCGGCCACCGCCCCGAGCTGATCACCGCGGGCGATCCGGTAGAACGGCGTGCTCCCCTGCCCCTGCGTCGCAGCCGGTTCCGCGATCTGGCCACCCGGTACGAGCACCGTCCAGCCCGGCCTGAGCAGATCGGGAGACCTCATGACGGTGCCGTCCTCCTGACGACGGCCCACGTTGAGATCCCAGATCTCGTGCCAGCGCGCCCCGTCCCCGAGATGCCGCTCGGCCAGCCCCCACAACGTCGCCGACGCTCCGCCCTCTCCGACCCTGATCTTCGCGACAGAATCTGCCTTTTCGGCCTGACCTTGCCCCGTCCGGTCAGCCGGAACGGCGGCAAGCGAGACGACGGGACCCTGCGTCGCCGCCAGCGCTGTGGTCGGCACCGACAACGGCGCGAGCAGAAGGCCTGTTATCAAGGATCGCCGACGCAGCGAAAGTCCCGGGATCGCGAAGCCTGTGACCAGAGCCTGCCGGCCACGCCGCGTCCGCAGGACCGCGCGCACCGCCCCGGCACCGTCGAGCATCAACCCGGCCCACCACACCCACCCGATCAGGACCACCAGCCGGACGCCGACGGCACCACCCCAGCAGCCGTCGCCGATCAGTTCCCCCACCTCGACGGCGACACCCCAGGGCATCCCCATCATCCGGATCAGCACGACGGGACACCCGAGCACCACCCCACACAGCAGAGCCAGCGCCACGACGGCACGCACGAGACCACCGATGCGACTCGCCGCGGCCATCACGCCACCGCCCCGTCGAACAGGACGACGAGCGACGTTGTGTCAGGAGCTGCACTCCACTCGAACATGACCCGGTCCCCTGCGCTCGCTGCTGGTTGACGTCCGTCAGCCCACTGCGGGCACCGTCCACAACGCGTTCCACGGTGAGACATCTGGTGCCTGTCATGACGCTGGCGACGCGAGGGGCGGCAGCCGTGACCTCGAGGTCCGGATCCGCGAACTGGAAACGTCGCGGACGGTTGCCGCCCGGTATCCCGGGCACATCAAAATCCCTGGTCCGACGGCAATGGCCGGATGTCGCGATCCCTGCAGATCGCTGCCGCGAAAGGCTGAGCCGCAGCGCAGGCTTGAGAATCTTCTCGGCCTCCTTGACCGGCACGGCTACCAACCCCAGCCAGCGAGTCGACCACCTGGTCGTGACGAACAACGGCAGACTGATCGACCGGACAGGCAATGCCCTCGCGCCCGGATCCAGTCCGAAGGACAACTGGTCAGCCCACATTCCGCTTGACAAGTGGCAGACCTGGAGGGCCTGGAATGCCCCTTAAGAAGACAGACCTCTCTACACCCTGGATTCGCGACGAGCTCATGATCCATCTGACCCGGCTCTCCGATGCCAGCTGGCTAGCCACAGCCACAGCAGATAACAACGAGGAGCTCTACGAAACGCTGAACTTTCTTGACGACTTCGCCATCCTCGACAATCCAGATCTGCAAGTGGGCTACTTCTTGATCAATCACAACGAGGCACAGACACTCATGCAGCTCGATGTGGCGCTAAATCAAGCCTTAGGCCACAAGGACAGGCACTTGTGGGAGCCAGTCTCGCTGGCGGCCCGCTCGGCTGCCTCGCTGATGGCCGCGAGCCCCTAGGTCCCGCTCAGCAGTCGTCGAGATCAACAGGCAGCAGGTCACCCTCGAACCCAAACTCACCCAAACCATCCACGACTTCGTCCGGCGACTCCAAGGTGGTCACTAAAAAGCGAGACGCCCGTTCTACGCCGCGATCGGCGTTGACCTGCGCGGACACCGCGACGTCCTCGGCGTGTGGGCCGGCACCCCCGGCGCCGGGGAATCCTCGAAGTTCTGGATCTCGATCCTGACCGAGCTCAAGAACCGAGGCGTCGCCGACATCTTCTACCTGGTCTGCGACGGACTGAAAGGCATGCCCGAGAGCGTCGGTGCGGTCTACCCGGAAACCATCGTCCAGACCTGCCTCGTGCATCTCATCAGGAATACCTTCAAGTACTCCTCCAAGCGCTACTGGCCCGAAATCGCCCGCGACCTGAAACCAGTCTACACAGCCGCGAACGCCTCCGCCGCGCAGGACGCATTCGATTCCTTCGACGAGAAACGGGGCACCCGATATCCAGCCATCTCCTCTCTCTGGCGATCGGCGTGGGACAACTTCGTCCCGTTCCTGGACCTGGACATCGAGATCCGCCACCTTCTCAGTTCCACGAACGCGATCGAATCCCTGAACGCACGATTCCGGAAATCAATCGACGCGCGAGGACACTTCCCGACCGAACAGGCGGCCCTGAAAGTTCTCTACCTGACCGTACGGTCCCTCGACCCGAAAGGCACCGGACAACTACGCTGGATGATGCGCTGGAAGCCAGTCCTCAACGTTATCGGCGTGTCATTCCGAGACCGCATGCCCGACGCTGATAATCTTTAATTATTCGCACCACCAGTTACACAACTGGGCGGCACAGAACCGGGGCCGATTCAGTTGCGGTTGCGGTGACCATGGCGCGCACGTTGTCCAGGCTATTCATGAATAGCTAGCACTTTTAGCCCGCACCGTCTAAAGCAGCCCTATCGATTTCACGCCAGAGCTCTGGCGAGCCTAACCCAAGAATGATCGATGCTAAGAGGGGGAGATGCTCGTAGATAAGCATCCCCCCTCTTGCTAGACTATATTAGCGAGTGACTACTTATTACGCATCCCCCTCATTCGAATACGCATGACCGCCGAAACTATTAGGAGCGTCGCGGCCGCGATGCCCATAATTCGCAGCAGGGAACTCTCGGCGCTGAGGGCAGATACCAGGAACGCTAACCCAGCTGCAGCGAGTAAGCCCAGTGCAATTTTTTCCCTCATTCTTCTCCTTTGCAGTCGGTATTAGAAGATTTATTAGCTGTAGTAGTTCCACCCCGCAGATTCACACGAACCAAGAGTTAGGAAGGCACCCATTCCAACGCCGCCCCAAAAGATTGAACCGGCAAGCAGTCCCGCGGGCGGTGCCGCCACCAAAAGACTGGCCCCGGCAAGACCTAGGGCAACCATGCCTGCGATACAGCCAACCTTTGGGCTTTGAAGAGCGTCTCCCAACCAAGAAGTTCCTGCGGGATCTCTATGAGAGCTTGGGCATCCACCGGCGTACAAATAGGGGTGAGCCTCCTGCTTTGTGGGATCAGGCTGAGTGAAACGACCACTGGTTGTGTCATAGAATCGGGCACCCGTTTTTACAAGGCCCGTTACCGCGTCGGTGTAGCCGCCGCCGTACCGATACGGCTGACTCAGCGATCCACTGCTGGCGGTGATGACCCCGTACGCAGAGTACGTATATGCAACTTCGGGCGCCCCTCCGGTTGCGGTGACCATTGCGCGCACGTTGTCCAGGTTATCCATGAATGGGTAGTACTCGCTCGTTGAGGTGTCAGTTGGGCCGACGCGGATGGCCAGGAGCTTGCCGTCGGGGTCGCGGACGGTCCAGGTAGTGGTGCCGCCGGTCTTGGACCACGCGGGTGCGGGTGACAGGGGTGAGGCCATGAAGGTGGTGGTGCCGGAGGTGAGGCGGTTGCCGTTGCCGGTGCCGGCGTAGGTCTGGCCGGTGGTGGTGCCTCCGGTGGGGGTGAAGCTGGTGGCCTGGTCGCGGTCGCCGTAGGTGGTGGTGCGGCCGGTGGCGGACTTGGCGGTGGTCTCGTTGCCGTTGGCGTCGTAGGTGAATCCGGTGCCGGTCAGCGTGGCTCCGGTGGGGGTGGTGCCGGTGGCGCCGGTGAGCTGGTTGGCGGTGTTGTAGGTGTAGGTCGCGGCCGGGTTGGTGGTGGAGCAGGTGGCGTCGGCGGCGGTGTAGTACTTGGTGCGGTTGCCGGCGGCGCTGTAGCAGAACGCCTCGTAGGTGGTGGCGCTCTCGCCGCCGATGGGGGTGGTCGAGGCGATGCTCAGGCGGTCCTGGCCGTCATGGGTGTAGGTGGTCTTCTTGCTGGTGACGGCGTCGGTGACCGAGTTGACCAGGCCGGTGTCCTTGCTGGCCTCGGTGTAGGAGTAGGTGAGGTTCAGCTGAGTCGTGGCGCCGGTCTTGGCCACGATCTGCTTGATCCGGCCGGAGTCGTCCAGCGTGTTGGCCTGCACGCTGGTGCCGCCGGGATACTTCGTGCCGGTGCGGCGTCCGTCGTCGTCGACCTGCAACAGGATGCAACCGGTGTCCTCGTCACCCGGTGCGGCATAGGTCAGGCCGGCGCAGTTGCCGCCGGGCATCTGCACCCAGGTGAGCTGGTCGGCGTCGTTGTAGCCGTAGGTGACGATGCCGCCACCGTCGTTGTAGACCTTGAGGTTGGAGGCCTTGTCGTAGGACAGGGACGCGACACCCTCGGGGGCGGACACGGCGGTCAGGCGGCCCAGGTCGTCACGGCCGTAGTCGGTGAGCCGGGTGACGGCTCCGGTGGCGCTCTGTTCTTTGACCGAGCGCAGCCAGCCATTGTTGTTGCCGGTGTTGTCGCCTCCGTAGTGGGAGGACTCGGTGGACCCGTCGGCGTGCTGGACGTAGATCAGGCGGTCCAGGGCGTCGTAGCCGTAGTAGGTTTCCTGGCCCTTGCCGTCGGTGAGGGTCTGGAGCCGGGAAAGGCCGTCGTAGGTGTAGGTCTGGTTGGCCAGGCTGCCACCCGAGGGCGGGATCGTGGTGACCAGTTCACCCTTGTCGTTGTACCGGTAGGCCGTGCGGTGGCCACCGGTGGCTGCCCGGCTGCTGCCTTTGACGTACTCGGCGTCACGGGTCTCGCACAGTGCGCCGGCCTTGGTCGCGGTCGGGGTGCTGCCGGGCCCGCAGTGCACGACGTCGCCGTAGGCGGGGTCGGTATCACCCTCGTAGAGGCTGACGGTCGTGGAGCCGTCGGCCTTCTTCTCGCTGGCCCGGTTACCACCGGTGTTGTACGTGTAGGTCGTGGCGTTGCCGCGGCTGTCGGTCTGCTTGGTCGGGTTGTATAGGCTGGCGCCCGTGCCGTAGGAGTTGATCGTCATCCCGGCCCCGGTCGGGATCTTCGTGGACGTCATCCGGTAGGTGTCACCGGCGCTCTCGTAGTCGCTGGTCGCCGTCTGCGTACCACCGCCGGTCGCGCCCGTGGTGGAGGCGACGTCGTCGTTCGGGGAGTAAGTCTTGGACACGCTCTTGCCCAGGGCGTTCTTGGCCTTGGAGACCAGACCTCGCCCGTTGGCGGTGTATTCGGTGGTGTGCCCGTTGGGATCGGTGACCGTGTTCGTGGCCGTCGGCTTGCCTTCAGAGTCGCGGGTGTAGTCGCCGTAGGAGAACGTCCAGACCGAATCCCCGCCGGCGGCGCTGTTCTTGCGGGTCAGCTTCGTGATCCGCCCCTGCGCGTCGTACTGCATCTCGGTACGCAGGTCCTCGGTCGTCACGACCGCCGTCACCCGGTGCGCCGAGTCGTACTCGTACCTCACCGTGCCGCCGGCGGCGTCCGTGACGGACTCCAGCTGGTTGCCGGTGATGCTGTAAACGATCTGACGGTCGGAGGAATCGGTGATGAAGTCGTTGAAGTACCCCGAGTAGTTCGTCACCTCAATCTCCCGCCCACGGGTGTCGGTGACCGACCTCAGGATCAGCGTGCCGTCGATCTGGGAGCGCGCGGAGGCGTCGTAGGTGAAGGTGATCTTGTTGCCGTTCCTGTCCGTCACCGACTCCAGTGCGTAGATCTGGTCGGTGTCGGTGCCGATGTTCTTGAACAGTTCCTTGGTCTGGCTCGTGCGGTCGGTCAGGCTGTAGTGGCTGGAGTCAGGGACGGCCAGGTCCTTGTCCAGGCCCTTGGGCCGGATCCACGTGTTCGAGACGTTCTTGTTGCGCAGGTAGGTCCACTGCCCGCCGGAACCGTCTCGGTAGAACATCGTCTGCGCCGCGCCGGTGGTGCCACCGTCGTACGGCCACAGCCGGGTGCCGGTCAGCGACGACGTCCACCCGTACCCGTCCACGCCGAGACCGTCGGTGTCCAGCGACTGCGAGGTGTGGGCCACGTTCAGGTCGATCCCGGAGCCGGCGATCGACAGCTCCTTCGTCGTCACCGAGGCGTTCCCGGTGGCCGGGTTCACGCTGACGCTGGTGCGGTCGGACAGCTCCTCGGTCACCACCGCCGTGTTGCCCTTACGTACGCCGGTGCGCGGCTCCCACTCCACGAACAACGACGGCGGCCGGGACGACTGCGGCGAGCCGAACCGCAAGAAGTCACCACCGGCGGCCGAGGCCTGCTTCTGCAGGATGAAACCGTTGTGCTCCGATCCGCCTTCGGTCCATTCCTGCACCAGACGTGAGACATCCAGGTCCTGGTACGTGCCGTCGGGCTTCAGTTCCTTGCGCTCGTACACGTCCGAGCGGTCGCCACCGGCGGTGCCCCACGTGGTCGACCCGTCGCGTGTGGTCCAGTTCGCCGACGTCGTGAACGAACTGGTCAGCGCGCGCACATCGACCGTACTGGCGGGAAAGGCGGAGTCGTCGACAACGGACAGGCTCAGACGCGCCGTCGCGATCTGCGCGTCCGCCGGGACGACGTCCAGCAGGGTGTCAAACCGAAGCAGAGCACGCCGTTCCGCGCCGCCGTTGCTGTTCCAGGACGTCAGGATCTCCGATCCCGAGCACAACGCCGGGTCGGTGGCGGCGGCGTTGGACTGCAACGTGCAGGCAGCCATCGGTGCCCCGACCCCGATGGTCGGATCGATCGCGACCGGCCACGCACGACCCTCGGCCGCCAGCCACTGCCGGTCCGGCGTCAGGGTCATCGTCCACGCATCGCCGTCCTGGCCGCCGGCGTTCTTCTGCACCAGCGTCGTGATCGCGGCCGACGGCTCACCGTGCGCGTCGTTCATCACCGGCGGCGGGATCTCGAACGTCGTCTGTCCCTGGGCGTTCACCACATCAACGGCCCCGGACTCCAGCACCTTCAGCGTCATGCCCGCGCCGGTCTTCACCGTGAAGCTCAGCGATCCGCCCGGCAGCGCATCCAGATCCGCCAGCGAGGCCACACTCGCGGTCTCCTTGACCGCATCACCGATCGCCTCGTACGAGAAGTCCACACCCGGAAGAGCCTCGGAGTAGGTGGCCTCAGCCTCCTTGACCGTGGCGGTGGTATCCGACACCTCCGGAGCATCCGCGGTGGCACTGGAGCGCTGCTGGGCGGAACCGGAGCCCAGGTCGTCCACCGGGGTCGCGTCCGGCGCCAGCTGCACCGAAACGAAGGCACCGGCATCCGCGCCGTCGGCGATCTTCACCGGCTCCACCAGCGATTTCGGCAGATTCAGCGTGTAGGCGTTCGCCCCGTTCCTCCACCCACCACCGCTCTTGTCGGCCTGGAGCACGTTGTCGATCGGCTGCCAGGCGCCCTCGGCGTCCTGAAAATTGATCGGGGACGCCGAAAGCTGCGTCACCCGTGTGCCGCTGACCGGATCCGTGAATGTCCGCGACATCCGCGTCCGTTCCTTCACCAGCTCCGTCTTACCGGTGTCCGGCTCAGCCGCGGCCAGTGCTCTGGCCGTCAGCTTCGCCTCCTCGGCCGAGCTCATCGGCTCGTACGACGTCGGCGGCCGCTCAGGCCTCACCGCATCATCGCCAGAACCGGCACCCTGCGCGCTGGTCCCTGCCCACGCCGCACCAGCCGGCAACAGACCGACCGCGACCACGGCAGCCAGCAACGCCGTACCCACGCGCCGCGCGCCTGGCCGTCCAGGAGAAGCCCTCCACAGCAAGGGCAGCCGACGCAAGAAACCCCAAAATAGAGTAGCCGTTGCCAAAATGGCACGACGAAGTAAGGCAACCACGGGTAAGAACCCCAACCATCATGCCGCTCAGTGAGCAGCGATCAGCAAGTGGTGATCACCCTGGCGCAGGAACAAGATCGTTAGGCATCAATGGGACATTTACATCATATGATGCATATCACCTAGCTACAGGCCAGCCATCCATGATCAGATCACCGTGTCTGGCCTGAAGACGGGAATTCACGTCAGCATCCCTCAGAGGCCCAGCCTCTTTCGTCTTGCAGGCAGTTCCGCTCACCTGCATTGGGAGGCGGAAAATTTCGGTGGCGGACTGTCGCAGCCGGCCACCACTCGCACACAGATCCGTGTCAGGAAGCCATCTCTCGCCGCTGCCGCGCCCGCCGGTGCAGCTGGTCCGCCGTCCACGGCGGCAGGTCCTCCTCGACCTGCGCGTCGTGCTCACGCAACAGCTTCTGGACCCAGCGCCGGGCCGCAGTGGTGTCCTGCAACGCGTCCGCGGCGGAGACGAGATCGAGGTAGGTGGTGTCGTCACGTCCGCCCGCCTTCAGCGCGACCAGTGAAACGTCGCGGGCTGCAGCGGGATTGCCCGTGGCCAGGCAGTAGTCGGCGTAGGTGTGCGCGATGTCCGTGATCAGCGCGGTGAGGTCGAGCAGGAGGTTGGTCTCGCTCAGCCAGTCGTAACCGTTCTGGCGCCGCTCGGCCAGCACCGGCCCGGTGACCAGATCCAGGGCGGCCCGCACGTCCTCCATCCCCTGTTCCCCGTGGCCCAGGCCTCGTTCATAGAGGCGCCGGGCCAGGTCGGCGTCGGACAGGACGTCGTGGACGCGGTAGCGGCGGTTGCCCTCGTTGGGGTTGATGGCCGGCACGTAGGGATCGCCGGAGACAGGGTCGACGCCCAGCCACTGCCGGACGGTTCCGACGGTCTGGCGGGGCATGGCGGAGGTCGCCTTGCGCAGCGCGTCGTGCGGCCACAGGCATTCGGCGAAACGCTCGACGGACAGGCCTTTCGGGTGGGCCCACAGCAGGACGACGACCTCGGTGAACCAGGCACGCCGGGAGTCGATGGTTCCGGCGGCCCGCACCTGGACCGGGCCGAGCACCGTGAGCCGGGGCCGGGAACAGACGGTTGCCTTCCAGGCCGCCAGGTCCTCTGCGAGAGCGGGATCGGCCTCGGTCATCTCCGGTCGTGGCGGCGGCGCGGTGATCTCGGGTTCACAGGCCAGGTCGAGCACGGTATGGACGTCGGCGGCGGCCATGGCGGCAGCGGTCAGGGGGACGGCGGTGAAGTTCGTGTGCAGGCGGGCGCGGCTGTCCAGAGCCAGATGCCTTCGGCCGGGCCGGGTTTCGGCGTCCTCGTCCAGGAGCGTCACGCTCACCCCGTCCCCGGCCCGCGTTCGGTCGTCTCGATGGGAACGTCGTGCGTCGATCAGGTCGATCACGCTACGGCCGGATGCTCCGTGCGGAGGGCCCTTCATCTGCGCGGCTCGCAGGAGGTTCGGGTCTGTCGAATGAACCCGGATCACCGGTGATGCCTCCGTGCCGGGCGCGGGGGCCGGGGTGGTCATCGCGGTCAGGGTGAGTGCCTGGGCGAAGTCGTCGAGAGCTCTTTCCGGGCCGGAGATCACCAGGTCGGGTGCCTGGATGAGGTTGAGCAGCCAGGCGTCACCGGTCACGGTGTCTGCGGTCGGTGCAGAGCGGGTCGGTGCAGGGCGTGCCGGCTCAGGGGTGGTTCCGATCCACACCCAGATCCGCTCCTGGGCGATGGACCTGTCCAGAGGTTGCTCGAGAACGGCCAGTTCGTCGTCCGTGAATTTCAGGAACCAGTGCCCGGAGAGCGGATCGGTCTGCCACGGTGAGGGTGCCGGTTCCGATTCCGGGTGGGCCAGGACGAGGTCGATGCGGGTGTCGTCGATGCGGGCTGCGACGATCTGGGCGAAGTTCAGGCCGGCCGTGGCCCGCTGGGTGTCCAGAACGGTGAGTGCTACGTCGAGCCGCCGGCGGAGCTCGTCGGCCAGTTGTCCGGCGGCACGCAGTTCTCTTTCGGATGAGGCGGTTTCGGTGGTGATGCGGGCGAGGGTGTGCCCGGGGCGCCGGGCGGCCAGGCGGCGCCTTCGGCGCCGGTACATCTCGGCGGTCACGGCACCGGCGCCCAGCGTGGCTCCGGTGCCGACGCCGACGGTGAACACGATGGTGCGTGACTGGCCGGCAGATCCTCCCGGTGGGTTCTCGTGTAGATCGGCGCGGATCAGAGCTGCGCCACGGACGGATACCTGACCGTTCCGGAAGTTTTCGCCGGCCCCTGATACGGCGTGAGCAGGTGGTTCGGATGGCTCGGCGGGCGGCGGTGCGGCCGGCTGGGCGAGGGCGGTGGCCACAGCGGGGGTGGTGAGCAGGACGGCGGCGATGAGGCGGTGGACGATTTCGTGCTGGCCGGGCAGGGCCGGCAGGAGCGACGTGGTCCGGTGACCCAGCTTGGCTGTCTGGGCGTGGGTTTCGAGGACGATGATGAGCGTCATGTAGGCCCAGCCGCCCCAGGCGATGGTGGCCAGCAGGTGCAGCAGAACCTCGTCGGAGTAATCGCCGACCTGGAGGGCCTGCCAGTCCGGCAGCGGGTTGCCGACGGCCCCGACGAGTAGGAGCGGGCAGCCCAGGACCAGCGCCACCAGGATCATGGCGGCGGTCAGGGCCCGCAGGTAGGGGCGAAGACGGATCATGGTGTCCCCTCGGCATCGATGGTGACGGGCTGGGCGGGGCCGGCGTCGGTGGCCGCGGTGAGGGTGGTGGCTCCGGCGGTGGCGTCGTGGGAGAGGTCCCGGATGCCCACGATGCCCAGCCCCAGGGCCGGGCAGGGGATGCGGGCGGTGACGCTCACGCTGGTGGCGTCCGGGGCGACGGTGACGGTTCCGGTGGCGCCGGCTTCGTCGAGCCATGCCTGACCGGCCCGGCGGGCGGCGACCGGGTCGATGCGCAGAGCCGTGGGATCGCCGGTGCGCAGCGAGGCCTGGGTGATCTGGTCGGCGGCGGCGCGGGCGGCCTGCGAGGCGACCTCCAAAGAACGGCCGTGGGCGTTCAGGGAGCGGCTGACATCGACGAAACATCCCGTCAGCACGAGGAAGAAGACGGTCAGGCCGATGAAGACGATGCCGGCCTGCCCCTCGTCGCGGGCCCGGGGTCTGGGTGTCATGGCTGGCCTCGGTAGGAGCGGCGGGCGTCCAGGGGCGCGCCGGCGGTGGCGCTCAGGTCGCGGTGCGGGCCGAAACCGGCTGCCCGGGCGATGCCCAGGTCCACGCGGCAGGTCACGGTGACCGTGACACGGCCAGCGGCATGGAAGTCGCCGGTGTCGACGCTGACACCGGGATGTCCTGCACTGCACGTGGTTCCGGTGTCTTTCAGGGTGCTGGTGGCGAACCGGGTGGCGGCCTGGCGGGCCGCGGCGGGGCTGGTCTCGAGACTGGCGGCGCGGGCGGCCGCTGCGGCGGCGGCACTGACCCGGCCGTCGGCCAGGACGAGCCGCCCGGCGCCGATACCCATCACGAGGAAGACCGGGACCAGGGAGAACAGGACGACCATCTCGACGCTGCTCACCCCGTCGTCCCCGCGCGTGCACCACGGGATCACGGAGCCACCCCCAGACGCTCGACCGGGCCCTGCGCCTGCACGGTGAACTCCCCGGAAGGCACGACGGACAGGGGGATCCGGTGGGCCCGGGCGCGGATCGTCACGGTGACGGTCGTGGTGGTGCGGGTGACGGTGACCGCCGGTGTCTGGACCAGGTCACCGGCGACCTCGTCGAGGTAGGCCAGCGCCTGGGCGCTGCCGTCGGCGTCGGCGCCGGTGTAGGCACTGGCGTGATGAGCGCCGTAACGAGCTGCCGACTGGGCGGTTTCGCGGGCCCAGAACCAGGAGAAGACCTGGAGGCAGCTGGCGGTGACGATCAGCAGGAACGGCACCCAGAACACCAGCTCCACCGTGCTGGCTCCCTGGTCACGCCGGGCTTGTGTCACAGGTTCATCACCGCGACAGCTCCGGGGTAGAGCATCATCAGGACCACACCGGCAGCGATGACGAGTACGGCCAGGCGCATGGACTCGTCGCGCTCCCCGGCCTGGCCCAGGCTCTCGGCCAGGGCCCGGCGGCGCAGGGTGGCCGCGCGCTCGATCAGGGTGTCGCGCACCTCGGCGCCCTCGTGACTGACCAGCTGCGACAGGCGTCCCAGGTCGGCCAGATCGGGGACGCCGATGCGCTCACCCAGCACGGTGAGCGCCTGCCAGTGGCTCTGGTGCGCGCGACCGGCCCGGTAGAGGGCCTCCCGGATGAGGTGCATGGCCAGCGAGGTGCCGGACTCGGCGGCGGTGACCAGGGCCTCCTGAGGTGCTGCGGCGCCGCCCATCTCCAGGGCGACCAGGTCGCACCACACCGGCAGCACCGCCACGATCTCCCGGCGGCGTCGTGCGGCCCGGGCCCGCACGACGGCGTCGGGGAGCAGGAAAGCGCCCACCCCCGCGGCGGTGGCGAGCAGCAGCAGGACCGGACCCGGCACGCTCACCTGCCCCAGGCGTCCGACCGCGATCCCGCCGACCAGAAGCACGCCACCGGCCAGGCTCAGCGCCAGGACCTTGGCTGCCATCACCGCGTCGGCATCGTGCCCGGCCAGCAGCAGGTCCGGCGGCGGCACACGCAGCCGCAGGCCCCGCTGCCGCGCCCACCCTCCGACCTCCAGGGCCGCCCGCCTCCCGGCCTCACTCCTGCGGCCCCCTGGACGGGCGTGGTGAGCCCGGTCTGCCTCCAGACGCCGCAACCGGTCCACGGCCGGGGTACGGCGGGCCGGCCACAGCACGACGCTCAGCAGCAGCACCGCCACGGCGGCCAGTCCTCCCAGCAGGGCGGGTGTCATCGCTGCTCCTTCCGTGTCGGCCGGGTGGGCACAGCAGCCGCGGTTGCGGAGGATGCGGGGTCCGAGGTGCTCGTCGTCCCCCGTTGAAAGCCAGGGGCGTGAGCTGTGGAGCCGGCGAGGATCTGCACCACGCGTTGCTCTCCGGGTGTGAGTTCGGTGAGGAAGCGGGGCACGGCGGTGGTGGTGCCGAGCCGGGCGAGCCAGGTGAACCCGGCACCGATGACCGCGACGACGGCAGCCAGAACCAGCTGACCGGTGAAACTGTCGTAGGGGGCCATGTAGGCGGCGCCGAAGGTGGCCAGATAGGCGAAGATCAGGACGGTGACACCGACGATGATCTGCACACTGCGGTGAATACCCGCACGGTTGGCCAGGATCTGCCGGCGCTGGCCCACTTCCTGGGCGCAGGTGTCCACGATCCCCGACAGCACCTCGGGCAGCCGGTCACCGCGACGCCGGGCCGCCAGCACCAGCGCCGCCACCACGACGTCCGCCCCCGGCGCCTGGGCCAGTGGCTGGAGAGCCGCGTCCAGAGGCTCACGCACCAGCATCCGGCTGCGCACCTCCTCCAGGGCAGGTTGCAGCACCGGGGAAGCACCCTCGACGCTGACGCTGATGGCCTGCTCCAGACTCGCGCCGCCGGCGACGGTGTCGCGCAGGCCCTGCGACCACGACACCACCGCCTCCAGGACCTCGATCTGCCGGCGCTCGGCGCGCCGCCCACCGGCCACCGCCGGCCACGCCGTCACCAGCGCCGCGCACGCCGCACCGGCCACCGGCCAGCCGCTGACCCACCAGGCCGTCACCGCCGGCACCGCAGCACTCAGCCCACGCACGCCGTTCGCGCGCAACCGCCACCACCGCGGCGCTTCGCCGTGGTGACGCGGAAGACCCCGCAGCTCGGTGAACAGCATGTTCGCCGCAGCCACCACCGACACAGCCAGCAGCCCGCTGAGCACCAGAACACCGGTCGGGCCAGGCACATTCACGGCGACCTCCATGCCTGCTCACCCGTCTCCTCGGCCCGGGCCGGATCCTCGGACGGCCACACGCTCAGCAGCGCCGAGGGCACAGCGGTGGCTTCGTCCCCGTCCCCGGGCCCGCTGGTCGGCGCCCAGTTCAGGCTGCTGCCCTCACCCGGCCGGCTGAACCGGGCCGGCCGGCTCGGCTGATCCGACGGTCCCCTCGCTTGCCCGGGATGCTCGTGGACGGCGCTCGCCGGCTGGGACTCTCCTGTCGGCCCCTCCCCCGCAACCGTTGTCCCCGAGGGTCTTCCGGCCCGCGACACGGGCTGATCCGGCAGACGGATCGAGTCGCTGACCGGACCCTCATCGCCCGGGCGGACCGAGCCCCCGGCTCGATCACCGCGCCAGGTCGACGAACCGCTCTCACCGCCCAGATCGTCGACATACCCGAACCTCGCCAGCAGGTTCGCCTGCCGCAACGGAACCCGCGTCCGCCGCGCCCGCGAAACTCCCTCACCGGCAGCGAAAATCGTTGCGGTGGAGACATGGTCACCCACACTGCCCGACAACTCGATGATTTCCGAGACGACCCGGCGCTCGCCGGCGATCCGGCGCACGTACACGATGTAGTCGATGGCATGACCGATGAGCCGGGCGATACCGTGCGCCTCAACCGATTTCCCGAGAAAACTGAGCTCGGTGAACAGACGGACGACGGCGCCGTGGGCGTCCCGGGCATGGATCGTCGACATCGACCCGTCCGAGCCCTGTTCCATCGCCTGGAGCATGCCGAACGCTTCCTGCCCGGCCAGGACCTCACCGAAGATCAGCCGGTCCGGGTTCATCCGCTTGGTCCGGGTCACCAGCGCGGGCCCGTCCAGCCCGCCGAGTCCCTCCGCCGACGGCAGCACCGTCTGGAGCTCCACGACGTCCGGATGCAGCTCCCGGTCGCGCCCCAGACCCAGCTCCAGGGCATGTTCGATCGTGATGATCCGCTCCACGGCAGGGATCTCGTTGGCCATCGCCCGCAGCAGCGTCGTCTTGCCGGCGTCCGTCGGCCCGGCGATCAGGATGTTCGCCCGCGCCCGCACCGCCGCGGCCAGGAACGCCGCCGCCTGAGGATCCAGCGTCCCGGACTCCACCAGCGAGATCGTCTCCCGCCCCGGCCGGCGATAGGCTCGCGAAGGCCGGTCCAGGAACGCCACCGGCCCCAGCCGGTCCCGGCGGATCGAGACCTGCGGACGCCGCGACGCCGCCAGCAGCCCCGAGATCCGCACCCCACCGGGCAACCCCAGATCCACCTGCGGATGCACCGTGCTCCACGGCCTCGCGACCACACCCGCATGCGTGGCCAGAGCCCGGATGACGTCGATCAGCTCCTGGTCCGAATCCACCACCGGCGCAAGCCTGATCCGCCCCCGGGTCACCGAGCTCGCCCACACCTCCACCCCTTGCAGATCGATGTTCTCCAGATCCTCGTCGTCCAAGAGCACCTGCAACGGCCCCGCCCCGTAAATGGCGTCCTCGACCGCCTTCACCAACCGGCCGTCATCGGCACCGGCCGGCACCGGCAGCCCGCTCGCCCGGTGCTGCGCGGCCACCGCGCTGACCGCATCCCGGATCAGCGGCAGGGCAAGCTGCCGCTCCTGCTGCGGCGCCAGCTCCCCCAGCCCGTCCAGCGACCGTGCGCTGCGGCGCCTCGTCAATTCCTCGGCCACCTGCTGCTGCAACTGGCGCACCACCGCGAACCGGACCCGCCCACCGGCCGACGACTCCCACACCGAGCCCGCCCCGGTTCCACCGGTGCCCCGCCCTGTTCCGGGCCGGCCACCGGCATCCAACGGTGGACGACGAAGCGGCCGCTCCGGCGGATCACCCACCACCGGCGGCGCCACGTCGCGCCGGCCGCCACCGGCCACGGAACCACGACCGGAAACCGATGACGCCGGGGCCGTGCCGGGCACGGGGGACGGCGGGACCGCCCAGTCCCGGTCACCGCCTCTCCACAGGCTCACACCTGACTCCGGAGCCACGGCCCGTCCGCCGGCCTGCTTCCTCTCACCGGCGCCCGGCCCGGAATCCTGCCCAGTCGGCACCCAGGTCGTCTCATCGCCTCGCGCATCACGGGTGACCGGCGGATGCGGCGGCTCGGTATGACTGCCGCCAGAACCGCTGGGCCCCAACGGAGAACGATGCCGCGGCGTCACGAACCACCCCCACGCAGACGGGAGGCACGATGCCGCAATCCCTCGACCAGCCCCGACATGTCCGGTGATGCTGTCCGGTGACCGGAATCAGCCGCACCACCCCGCCAGGACCAGGAAGAACTCTGTCGGTTCACGGCCGTCTCCACCGGCAGGCTGCTGTCCGGCCACACCCGCTGAATCCGCCCGACCAGATCACTCAGCGCCCCCATGAACGGCGATCCCATCAGCCGCTCCCGCGCTCCCTGACGCATCCAGCCCGCCCCGGACAACGCCTGGGCCGCCTCGGCGTCTTCCACCACACCACCCAGCACCACCGCCGGATCCATGCGCTCGCGGATCGCGCGCACGACGTCCGACTCCACACCACCGACCCGGACCGTGCGCACCAGAACCCCCAGCTGCGGCCCACTTCCGCCGACAGCCAGCAGATTGTGCAGCAACGGCCCGCGGTCCCGCACGGCGTGAAGGCCCGCCACGTCGCCGTGCGTCAGGACCAGCAGCACGTCCACGGCGCGCGCCAGCGGCAATGCCCCGTGCCCCGGCTGCATGCGCCCCAGATCGGCGATCACCGGAACCGGCCACGCCCGCAACACCTCGACCGCGCGCGGCCACATCTCCCACATCCGCGCCCACGACACCGCATCCAGCGGCCCCGGCACGACATCGAACCCCAGCCCCGTACGCTGCACGAAACCCTTCACCCCCTCGACGCTCTGGACGGTTTCGCCTTCTGAAAGATCAAGAACGGACGGCGACTCGGCCAGGAACCCGCCACCGGCAGCAGCGAACCGCAACGCGGCCTCCGCGCCGGAAGGGTCCCCCTCCACCAGCACCGCCCCACCCGGCCAGCCCAGTGCCAGCCCTGCCGCCAGAACACTCACCCCCGGAGCGCCTTTGAGCGAGCACACCCCAACGATCACGAACCGGCACCGACCTGAACCAGACCCACCTGGCCCCAGCTGCTGGCCAGCACCACGTCACCCGACGACTGAGCCGGCACCCGCACCGTCACCACCAGATCCCCCGACCCCGTACTGTCCTGCGTCACCGCGACGATCAGCGCCGATTCGGCCAGCGTCACCGGGCCGGACAAGCTGTCAGTGTCCGACCCCTTGCCCGGGACCTGAAGGACCCGCACCCTGTCCCCCGGTTCCAACCCGTCCGGCGCCAGGCCAGCAGCCACCGCCACACCGACATTGGCCTGCCCGGCATCGGTTTCCGTCTTCGGCGCCAATCCGGACGGCTGCAACAACGCACCTGCCTCCAGCGTCGAGGCCGCCCGTCGGCCCACCACGTTCTCCAGCTCCTCGGCCGGGATCGCCGTGACACCACCCGCCACCGCAACCGTCGTCAGGTCCGCACGAGTGATCACCACCGACTCCGGAACCCGTTTCGCCACAACGATGACCGGCGTCTTCACCCCGGCCCGCTGGATCGCCGCAGCCACCGCCGCGGCAACGATCAGACACAACACCAGCGTGGCCACGACCCGCACCGGACTCCACGCCCGGACCGAGACGTCACCGCGCCCCCCATAACCCCACGACAGCAGCCCACTCACGAGCGCACCACCGTCCCGGACTCACGCACCTCCACCGACTCCGCCCCCTCCCCCGTCAACTGACCCAGACCCCCACCAGCACCCGTCGAACTGGTCCACGACACGTCATAAACCACCGAAACATCCAACACCACAGCCGAACCCGACGACCGGAACACCAGAGCACACACGTCATCACCCGGCTTCCGACCACCATCAGCAGCCGTCCACGCCCGGCCAGGCACCGGACACCGCGCCTCACCCGCACTCCCCGAAACCACCAACTCGGCCGGCGCAGCCGTCACCCTCGCCCAGACGGCACCCTCCCTGGCCGTCGCCTCCAAAGGCTCCTGCTCCCCCAGCCAGAACCAGGTGTACTCATTCACCCACGCCACCCCCGCAGGCGAACGCGCCAACCCCGGAACCGGCGCCTTCATCGAAGCTTTCGCCTGCCGAGCCAGCAGAAGAGGATCCACGGCGACAGCCTCGTTCTCCTCGGTCTCCGGCGCCCAGTACGTGTCCACGATCGGCACGGCTCCCATGGGGAGCGGACACCATCTCAGGTAGATCGCGCCGTCGGTGTGTCCTTGCCAGACCGGATCATCCTTGGCCGGCTGTGGAACGACACGCGTTACCTCGCAGGGTTGTTCCACCTGTGGGCTCGCAGTCCCGCCCGTCGTCGTGGCTTGGCCGCTTCTGGAACACCGAAGCTCGGTGCCGTCAGCTCGTTCCTGAACAAGTACACCGGTGGAGCAGCTCCTCATTCGCCCGTTACAGGTGGCCTCGACCCCCGCGTCGCGCGAATCAGGAGGACTTCCGGGGACACATTCGGCGCTGGCCGGCGAGGCGCTCAGGAAAAAGCCGATCACAACCAGACAGAAGAAACCGACCCGAATTTTCAGGGCTGGCATGTGCCCTCTTCCTTCACATCGATTGATTTCACACCCCACCTTTTTCCGACCCGGATCATCTCAACCGTCGATTCGTATGGATCAGTAATATTGCTGTCCGAAGTCAACTCGAGCTTGTTTCCCGACTTCGCATCGTATGGCCGATAAGAAGGATCCGGGACGGCGCAGTCAATCAGAACAATTTGCGGATAAGGTTCCGCTTCAAGGTCAACACCCTTGACACGAACGTGCGACACAGGAGCTTTGCCTTTGTACTCAGCCCCCATGGCGGCCAGGGAATGAATGTAAGTGAGCGTTTGAATCCGAGCAGGGTCGTAGGACCACCGTTCGAAGTCCCCTTCGGGAGGCAGTGACTTTCCCTTCTTGACCGGCTCTTTCTCAGCCACAACCGTCGCCTCGAGGAAGGCCTCATAGGCAGCGATCGCTTCCGCTGCCCGGCCATCGGAAGCCGACGCCGTTGTGTTCACAGCAGCGGGCCGCTCATCACTCGGCGTAGCCTCGGCCGCCCCTGAGCCTTCCGTCGAGCATGCCGCCAGCAGCACCACTACGACCCCCAACGTGCCAAGCCAGTACCCGCGCAACCTCATCACCCTCGCAAATGGTCATGAACCCATTGAAGTCACTCGTTTACTCTTGGTGACGCGCCCATGTCAACGAGACTCCGTCGGCACGCAGCAGAAGCCCCAAGCCAGGAGTGACCGTTGTGACTTCCGGGATTTTCGATTGGGCATATCGACAATCTGTGCCGGAATTTCCGACAAGACATCACCGCATGTTGACCTTGGGTGAATCACGTCACTGCTCGATCGCGCTGCTCAGTTCGTGCCCGATTGGGCGGCCGTGACGCGGTTAGCTGCCCTCTCAATGGATCGCGAACGGGGCGGGGGCACTCTGAAGCTGCTGAAAACCCAAGGCATACGCTCTCGACGAGTCAATCGAGACGTTCTCCAACCGGCGCAGTGGCTCTTTTCCCTCGATCATCCAGCGGCTCTGCACCCAGATCATTCGCTCACAGTGCGTGAAGGAGGAGAGGGGTGCCATGGGCCGGTGTCCGCCCGAGAGATCCACGACGATGCAGACAACATGCCAGTGCGGTCCGTCACTCCCTTTAATCAGAGCCATTCTGGGAACGATGCTCAGGGCATCGACATCCATCAACGGTCGAGCACCTGTCTTGGGCCAGCGATCCATCAGATCGATCATTTGCCGCCCGCTCGAGGTCAGCATCGAGCTGTCGGTCCAGGTGCGCACAATGGCTGTGGCCGGCCCGACCTGGCCGGCGCGCCAAGCGGCGACGTCGATGGCCGCCAACTGGGCCACCGCTCCCTCCGCAGTCATCGGATAACCCGTCGCAACGTCCAGACGCCCAATCACCGTTGACGCCGGCAAGAGCATCGACGCGCCCTCGGGACGGTTCGAGCGTGCGCTTGAACGTGGACTGCTCCCAACATCCGCATACTGACGGTAGGGCGCCCAGGCCATGGCATTCCGGCGCGCCGACACGGCTTGTGCTGATGCGGCCTCGGAGTGACGGGGTACGGGCTCTGCTGATCGCGGCCTGGAGTCCTCGCCCAAGAGCAACTGCGCGGCGGCAAGTGCTGCACCGAGGAGCGCGGTGCCGGCGATTCCGGCTACGCCGATCATGAATGCCCAGAGGCGACGGCGCGGCATGTGCTCGCCGTCGACCGGTCGCGAGTGAATTCTCAGCGGCGGACGATATAGCACCTACGACTCACCTTCCAACGGATCCGGCGAGCCAGGTTGGCTCGCGGAGTTCCATTGGGAGTCAGTCACGTTCCATGACTCGTTCTAGCGCACGCTGACCTGCGCATTCAGAAGAAAGGACGAGGCCCCGGCCTACCGCCAGGGCCTCGCGAAGCCTGATCTCATCCGAGAAGGGTGTCTAGTTCTCCTGCCTTGGCCGCGCTCAGCCAGTCGGCGAAGGCTGTCGGCGTCATCCCCAACGTGGGTCCCGCACCATGTTGTTTGGTGTCGCGTACCTCCACAGCACGCGGGGTCCTACGCTGCTCAACGCAAGCGTTGTCCCCAGCCGATCGGCTGGCTTTGACCCAGCGCTGGGGGTCACGGTTGAAGGTCATGCAAACTCCCTGATCGGTATAGCCCGAGCATGTATGCGGTCGAACGCGAGGCGAAACTTGGTCAGCTCCGGCTCTGTCTCCAAGTATCTTCCCTCTGCCAGATTTTCCGTGAAGACGACGGGTGCTTCACCCTCGCCAAGTTCTGCCTCGAAGACGTGGATGCTGAAAGCGCCCGACATCCACGGATGCACGCCAAGCTCCTCGCTCCACACCGAGATCTCGGCCTTACCGTCGGCTGCCAGGGAACGCAGATCCCTGATCTGCTCCTGCATCAACTCGGGCGGGCCGGGCTGGGCACGGAGGGCCGCCGCGTGCACGACGAATCGCAGATGAGGAAAATCGGAGCGACCAAATACCGATCGTTGCCGCGCTAGCCTAAAATCGAGAAGGCTCCGCTTTTGTTCTGGCGGCAATTCCGTTAGACCGATGATGTGTGCGGCGTAGGCAGGCGTCTGCAAGAGTCCGTGGAGCACCTCCGTGCAATAGGCGTCGATGCCGACGGCACTCGTTTCCAAGTCGCCGAGCATACTGAGCGTGGACGGAACCAAATCCAAGTAGGGTTCAGTCCAACCTCGGACCTTGGCACCACGGGCCAACCGCTCCAGATCGTCGGTCTGCCGCCGATCAAGTGCGTAGAGAGTGGCCAAACTCCTGACATCCGCGACCTTGGCCTGTGATCGACAAGTTTCGATTCGATAGATCTTGCTTTCGTCGCAATCCAATCCGACTGCTGCATCGCCCTGCGTCTTCTTGGCACGCTCGCGTGCCACCCGAAGGCGCCGCGCAAGTTGCCGCTGAGCCAACGTCACCGCCGTCACGAAATCCCGCCCCTCTATAGGCCTCCTGCCAAAGCAGTGTGACCCAGCATTACCGAATCGACAAAATGCAGGGTCGCCAGAACTTCCGGCCGGTTGCCATCCTGGATAGGCAAGCATGGATCGACGCCAGCTGGGAGAGGGCGAACACGAAGTTGATGAAGAGTCGCGTTGGTCTGACGGCATGAGCCAGAAGAAACCTCGCTGCTCACCGCATTTGCTGGGTAGGAGCTCTCGCAGCGACTTGGCAGCCAGACGCAGGGCACACAGCGAACAGCGACACGCACCTGGCCATATCCGGTTTGTTTGCAAGAGAAGAGATTTGATGAACGCCAGAGGCCAGACCTGGGGGTAGGAACAACCTCCAGCGCCACGGCATGAGACTCCCGTCCTCCCCAGAATTCGGCATCGGGAGCGACGGGAACCGCGGCAGGCCAGGTCCTCCCTCCGCCTCCTGCCGCGGTAGCAGGGTGCACGCCCGGTTCCGCGTCAGGTGGATCTGACGATCCACCAGCCGGGCGTGCACCCGACACCATGAACAGCCAGCGACACCCGTCCTGCGATCGGAGAGACCCATGAGCAACACACCATCCCGCATCACCATGGAAGACCCCCAGAACTGGTCCGTACTGCTCTTCGCTCCCCAAAGCCTCGAAATCGGCTTGATGGACGAGGTTCTCACCGCGCTGAGCCAAGACGTGATCATCCAGCTACCGCAACAGGTCACCGCAACCGACGGACAGGTCACAGCACACTTCACCGAGCCCGCGACCGACGACCCGGACACCGAGCCGACGCTCGCCGATCTCCGCCGATCGTTCGTGGGTCACGAAGCCGGCATCGCCCTGGCCTACGCCACCGACGATAAGATCGAGCGCTCCGGATTCCAGCACACCGCGGCGCTCGTGCGACGGCTCTTCGCCCAGCTCGGCGGAATCCAGCAGCATGCAGCGCCCCGATCCACCGAATTCGCCACGGCCGAGGCCATCTCGTCCAGCAGCCCGGAGATGCCTCTGGCCGGCCTGGTGCACTCCTCGGCAAATCCTGCTCGTACCGACCGCGAGTTCGCCATCTGGTACGGGCCCCTCGGAGGAGCGACGCTCACCCCTGACGATGCCTGGGACGCGGATGAGGAGATCGCCCGTCTCCTGCTCTGAGCAATATGCCGTACCAACTCACGATTCACGGAAGAATCGTGAGAACACGAACCCCAGGGCGCTTCAGGTCATGGACGACGACACGACGCCCCCCGTTGACCGCTCCTTCCAGGAGACGCCCATGCGCGAAATCATCCACCCCGATGGACATCTCTGGCAGAGGACCTCCGTTGCCGACGGTGATGCCGTTGACCACGAGCGCATCATCGCAACCGTCCGACTGGCCAGCAACGACGAGATCGTCGTCCGCGTGGCGCAACGCGAAGACGTCGACATCCTCGCTGATCCCGCCGTCCGGCACCTTCACCCGCCTCGGATCACCCTCGGCGGAACTTTCGAGCTGACCAGCAGCGAGTCCGCCGAGGTCATCGCAGCGCTTGGCGCAGCCAAGGATTTCTCCCTCAATCTCGAGAACCATCTCTGGAGCCCGCGGCTGGTCGGCGAGACGTAAGACGGGATGCCTACCACTACGCGCAAGTCCGGCTCATCGACGGTCGGGGCCTGCGTCCGCCTCTGCGCAACTGGCCACGTGACGACGTCGCCCGTTGCGCAGAAATCCCCCTGGAGGAACCGATGGATCCTGAACCGTCCACTGGTACACCAGTAAGGTGCTCTGCGGCACCGAGCAGCTACGATCTGTCCAGCCAGCGCCGTTCCGCCTCCTTGAGGGCCTCACGAATCTGCGTCTCCACACGGCTGGTAGTGGTGGGCAACCGAAGCAGACCAAGGGCCCGGTCCTCGAAGATCTGATCCTTCAGCCGGTCCCGGCGAAGCTGCACTGGATCATTTGCGTGATAACGGAATCCGTCGACCTCAATTGCCAGCCACGGCAGGTTACTGATGCGGTTGTAGACGACGAAGTCCAGTGAGGCTCCGTTACGGACGAACCGCTCCTGGTCCGGTGTCAGCCCGTTCAGGTTCGGAAGCAGGGTACGCAGCAGCATCTGCCGCGCCACGACCAGATGAGCGTACTCGGGTTCGGACAGCAGCTCGTGAAGCAATGTCCAGACGATATCCTCGGCGGGGTTGGCGATCTCGAACCGCCGCCGGGAGGCAAACCCGTCCAGCCTGCGGTCATAGTTCTGGTAGAGCAGATCGAACACCGAAAGCACGTCGCTGTCGACCACATCCTGATCGGGGTTCTGGTAGCCGATGTATCCGATCAGATCGCGTAGGTGCCGGCTGGACGGCAAGAGGTCGTTGTTGGTCACCAGCACAAACTTTTCTGCCGCTCGCGACACCGCGACGTTCACCAGACGGGCATCATCGACGAACTCGAGACCCGACCTTCCAGAACGGGTCTCGTCCAGAACCGTGGTCAGGATCATCACCGGCTTCTGTCGGCCCTGGTACTTGTGCACTGTAGCCACATCCGCAGCGACCGTCACGGTCTCCCGGGTGAGGTCGACCTGCTGGTTGTACGGAGCGGCGATACCGATCTGCGATTCCTCGAAACCTTTGCAGTAGTGCGGGATCACCTCGTCCTCGATGACGTCGACCTCACGACGGTTGGACCGGCCGCCCGTTTGATGCCGGCGCATGTGGTTCCCGGCGGCGGTACGCACCACCGTCATGGGCCGCTCATCGCCGGGCCGGGTGAACGGGATCAGAGCGCCCGCGTAGAACGCCTTGTTACAGTAGCCAATGATCGCCGGATCGCAGCGATAATGTTCCCGCAGCAGTGTTTTCGGAAGATTGTCCCCGTACCGGGCATGCAGCGACGACAGCATGCTGTGGGCCATGTAGTCGAACGCCGGATGAGGTGCATCCCGGCCGCGTCCGGCCTCGGCGGATATCTGCCCGAGCTGGCGGCTGTCCCCGACCACCACCAGCCTGCGGCATCGGGCCAGGACCGGCGCCGCAGCCAGCAGATCCACCTGGGACGCCTCGTCGATGATCACGTAGTCCAGCAGAGCGTCTGGCCCGATCGCCCCCGGAAGCGCGTGGCAGGTGCTGGCGATCACCGGATAGTCCCGACTGAACTGGGTGAAGACGCTGCCGCCCCAAAGCCGCCCCGGATCGTACGTGACTCTGCTCAGGTCTTGGTAGCGCTCCCGGAGCGCGGCTTCGAAATGCCGGCTGGACAGATCGCGATGTTCCTCGACCAGCCGTTCGAAGGAGCTGCTTCGCAGACGGTCCTCGATGGATTCTTCCTCGTGCTGCAACTCTTCTATACGCCGAACGTAGAAGGCGTGCTGCAACCGCAGGATCACATCGGTGTCACCGGGGTCCAGCCCACGCAGCGACCCGTATCGGAAGTACCGCTGCACCCGCCGAATGAGTCCACGGGCCGCGCCGCCGGCGGCAGGATGCGTCTCCACCAGGAAATCGACGATCCGGCCAGAAGATTGCCTGAGCAGGGGCAGCTTCGTCAGTTCCGGAACCTGCTGCTGCTCGAGGAGGTCCTCGAAGTGCCGCACCTCGAGCCGATAGGCCTCCAGTTCACCGCGAACGACGGCCCGACGCAGTTCGTCGGCCTGAGCCTCCCGCAGTCTTCGGTCGACACGGGCCAGGTGCTCCGGGCGGGGTTCCGGCGACGGGCCGCCCAGCATCGCCTGCACCTCGGCGTTACGGCGGTCATGCCCGTCGACTCTTCAGCTTCACGCAGGAGCCCTGGCAATGATCCTGAGCCAGTACTCCCTCAGGCTGAATGAAGAATCCAGCTCTCCAGTTCTGGCGGTCTACGCCCGACCCCTTAACTTCCAACAAGTTAGGTGAGGGTGGCACATGGATTGCGGTTGCCGGGGGTGCCAAGATTCCAAAAAATGGCTGGCTGCAGTTGGAGCTTTGTATATTAATAGACGTGTCAGTCAATTGAATTTTTTCGCCCGACCCGTGGCAATAGCCAAGCTGGATGTCGTAGCCGCGTCTGCTTTTATCGTCGCATCAGGCTCTCTAATTTTCCTGTCAACGGTACACCTCCAATTCTTCGGGAAAGAGCCAAAGCCTACGGCAGGACAACTGATGACTGCGGCAGTAGCCATACTGCTTGCTGGCCTATCCTTCGCGCATAACATCGCAACTAAGCGGCGAGACGAGTTGGCACGGTCCCACGCCGATCTAAAGAATAGTTTCCGCCGTCTCACTTCTCGCGTTTCGATGAGCGCCTCAGTTTATGCCCGATCGAGCAATAACAGTGTAAAAGATTTAATCCGTGAACGCGGCGCAAGGGAGGCAGGGGACCCGTATGCCCGTAGCGGGTACGGGCTCGAGGCGTGGAGGAGAAAAAATTACGCAGAGTTGAAGCGATTGAACGAGGAGGCGACTTTGGCTCAGGCCTCGGATATTGACGCAAAGACGGCGTCAGCAATCGCGGAAGCGTTCGCGGATTTCTACTGCGCTTTAGGCACCTTCCGCGCGACCTGCAAGCCATATAAATACCTAGAGTCAGCCGCGCTTCGCCTTGAGCGATATGCCAGGGTCTGGGAGGTGTACGTCCTCCGCGATCCATTTAATGATTCTAATGTGAACTATAAGTCCAGAGCAGCCTATTTTCATTTGAGCCGAGAATTTTTGGATCTTATTGGAAGGATCATTTACCGAAGCCCTCATTTCCCGTTGGATGAAAGGGTTTTGCGTTTAATGAAGGCTCGGCGTAGCCGAAAAAATTTGCGGTCTCTCCGTCGGCGCTACCGTGCCGACACTTATGTTTGGATCACGGTCGCAGCTCACGTATCTGCCAGCATCGTGATCGATCATATTGAGTCAAGTCGCACGCCTAATCGTTTCGATTGGCTAGAACGTCTCCGGAACGACCGCCCATCCGAACCTGTTTGAATTGCCCGGAGGGCGAGTTCTAGCAAGGGGACAGTCCCTCTCCTTCGGCTTGTCGGACGTCAGTAAAAGTCGCGGCAGATCAGCGGGTCCGTTACCGGCCGAAGCTCCGACCGGACGGCTACGGACGCGTTCTCTTCAACCGCCCTCGGCCAGGTTCACGACAAAGCCCTGAATTTCGAGGGCCCGGTCGGCCGTGCCGGCAAGCACTTCGCTGAGTGCCTCAAGTTGCTGTTTGACCTGCTCGATCCCGTCGAGCAGGTTCTGAGCGCCGATTGCTTCGGCAACGCCGGCGATTTCTTCGGTTACGGATCATGATCGATGCGAACCTTCGCGCAGCTTCAGCATCCGCGCCAGGCGCGGACCACAGTGGCCGCACCGCCCGTTGCCGGCAGCCCGAAATCCGCAGGATCACCATCACATCGGCGGCAGGGCCGCCATCTCGACCAGCTTCTCGGGCGAACTCGGCACCCGCAGGTGCCGGCCCTCGTCCCGCATCGCATTCAGCAGGTCGAAGCCCCGATCAGCAGAAATCTCGTCCATCTGGACGGCCATCCCGATCAGGTGCCGGGTCTCGTACGCCTCCAGCTTTTGGCTCCGCGCGTAGTCAATGGAGTCGCGATCGTCCGACACCCACCAGGACCCGGAAAACTCTTCGGAGTGCTTCAGCAGGTAGCACGTCTGCGCCTCTCCGAGGTGCTGCCTCGCGTGCTTGCTCGTACCACCGAAGACTGCCCGGCGGATCCGTTCGATGCCTTGCAGATCCTGGCGGTCGGTGATCTCGATGGGCGACCCGAGCCAGCCGTCGAACGGCAGGCTCACGAGGTCGGGCCAATAGGCGCTCGACTTCTGGGCCTCGCGGGCGACGGCGTCGGTCCATCGCCCCTTGCCCGAAAGTACTTTCCGCAGCAATGAGAGCTGGTGGACCGCAGCAAAGTTACAAAGGACGGTGTTGTCCGGGAACACGAAGCTCGACACGGCCGACCAGTCCACCTTTAGTGGGATTCGAGTGATTCCCGAAGGCTATCAACCTCGACTCCAAGGAGTGCCGCATAGGGACGCAACGTGGCCTCGCCGCTCTCGTAGGCCCGGTAGGCATCGCGGCACAGCAATCCTGGCGGCCGGGGACGGCTGGACCTGGCCACCAGATCGGCATACACGTCGCCCCGGCCGGCCATAGCGGCTGCTCGCGCGCTGCTCAGCTTTCTGAACCGGTCACAGACGCCGGCATCGATCAGCCGAAGATCTTTCAGCCGAAGCGCCAGGCTGCTAGGCGAAACCGCCAGCTCATCAGCCAGCCGCGCGAAGTCCGGCTCGTCGATCCCGGTGCCCCCGACGGCTTCCCGCAGCCGCGCTGACGGCATCAGGAGTGCAGCGGCGAACGCATTGGCCAGCCGCTCGCTCTCGTCCAGCCGGTACTTGGCGTTGTAGACATTCGCATCGATGTGAATCTGCTGATCGTCTCCGTTGAGGAGGTGACCCAGCTCGTGCGCGATCGTGAAACGCTGCCGGGCCGGCATCTGCGAGGTGCCGACCAGGATCAGCTTGGCCTCGTCGCTGGACACCGACAGACCGTCGAAGTCCTGCCCCAACGCACAGACCGTGACGTCCACACCGAAGGCGGCCTCCACCACCTCGGCAAGCTCTGGCTCGGAGACCGACCGTCCCACTTCCGTGATGCGCGCCCGTGCCGCGGCCGCCCGTTCTTCTGCGGAGCCCTGCCGAAGCCCACTAAGGTCGGGTTCGTGCCATGGCTGCCCGAACCCCAGGAAGGCCATGTCCGATCGCATCGTGCTGAGCCGCTGCGCCTCCTCCAGCGCCACGGCGGCGGTGCCCCCGGTGGAACGGGCAGCAACGGCCAGCTCCGGCTCCGTGCCGGTGATCAGCCAATCGACCGTGACCCCACACAGCTCCGACACCTCCGCCAGGTCCAGCGAGCTGAACCTCCGGCTCCCGCTGAGCGACTTCGAAAGCTTCGTCGCGTCAAGGCCGATGCGCTCGGCGAAGACCCGATGCGTCAGGCCCGAGGCGGCGATGAGCTCACGCACCCGGTCAGCTGTGGTCGACATGCAACACACCCTATGGATCGGTTGCGATAATCGCAACGGAAGTGCAGCATAAGTGACCCGATGAGGTGCAGAACCACCCCGTCGATGTTCTGAGGAGTGTGTGTGACAGCGCAATCGGTGGGCCCGGACCAGCGACGAGGCCTACCGCCGCTGCCGGAGCCGGGCCAGGTCGTCGAGGTCCGGGGCGGGAGCTGGGCCGTAGCCGATGTGCGCCAGCAAGGTCTGCCACGCAGTCCCGCTGACGAGACGGTCGCCGGCCTGAGCCATGTCGTGCGCCTGCAATCCCTGGACGAAGACCGCCTCGGCGAGGAGCTCTCCGTCGTCTGGGAGCTGGAACTCGGCCACACGGTCGCTCCGGACCAGGGGCTGCCCGAAACCATCGCCCCTGAGACGTTCGACGACCCGAACGTCCTCGCCGCCTTTGTCGACGCGGTGCGCTGGGGTGCCGTCACTTCCGCCGACACCAACTCGTACCAGGCCCCGTTCCGCAGTGGCGCCAATGTCGAGGCCTACCAGCTCGAGCCACTGAGCCGGGCACTCAGCGCGCCGCGCACGAACCTGCTGCTCGCCGACGACGTCGGCCTGGGCAAGACCATCGAAGCCGGCCTGGTCGTGCAGGAGTTGCTCCTGCGCCACCGCGCCCGCTCGGTCCTCATCCTGTGCCCACCCAGCCTCGCGGTGAAGTGGCAGGACGAGATGCGCGAGAAGTTCGGACTCGACTTCGTCATCGTGAACAGCGAACTGATGGCCCAGATCCGCCGCTCGCACGGCCTGAACGCCAATCCCTTCCTGCTGTTCCCCCGCACCATCATCAGCCTGGCCTGGCTGCCCACAGCCCGGGCACAGCGCCTGATGCGGACAGCGTTCGCCCAGACCCGCGAGGCCAACACCGCACGCCGCTACGCCTTCGACATCCTGGTCGTGGACGAGGCCCATCACGTCGCCCCGTCCAGCCCGAGCGCGGTCGGCGGGGGGCGCGGGTACGCCATCGACAGCCAGCGCACCATCGCCACACGCGCGCTCGCCGAGCACTGCGAGCACCGACTGTTCCTCAGCGCGACCCCGCACAACGGTCATCCGGAGTCGTTCACCGCGCTCCTGGAAATGATTGACAACCGACGCTTCACGCGAGGTGCGGTGCTCGACGAGAAGGCGCTGCGCGACGTCACCGTGCGGCGTCTCAAGAGTGAACTCACCGACAAGGACTTCAAGCAGCGCGAGTTGAAGACGCTCCCGTTCGATCCGGCCCCCGACGAACAGCGAGCCTTCGCCGAGCTGGACCGGATCCTGACGGCCAGCGCCCAGCAGTCCGGTCGCAAGGGATCGAGCGCCGACATCGTGGCCCTGCTGCTGAAGAAGCGCTTCTTCTCCAGCCCCTGGTCGTTCGCGCGCACCCTGGAGCTGTACCAGCGCGCCGCTCCCGGAGGCGGCCTGCCCGACCTCGACGAGGACAACGACGAGATCTATCAGGAGACGCTCGGCTCGCTCCAGTCCGACGAGGAGGAGGGTGAGGCCGACCAGCCCGAGTTCAGTGTGCTGCGGCACAGCAAGAAGTCCGATCCCCTCGCCGCCGCCACCACCGCGCAGCTCGAGGCCCTGGTGTCGTGGGGCCGCGAGTACGAGCACCGACCGGACTCCCGGCTCAGTGCGCTGCTGACATGGCTGGACTCCCAGTGCCGCCCCGATGGCAAGCTCTGGACGAACAACCGTGTGGTGATCTTCACCGAGTATGCGGCCACCCTGGAGTGGATCAAGAACGTCTTGGAGCAGAAGGGCTACCTGGGCCATCTCGACGTGATCCAGGGCTCGACCCCCCTCGACGAACGCGAAGACATCCGCGCGCGTTTCACCGAACCGCCCGAGCGCAACGATCTGCGAGTCCTGATCGCCACCGACTCGGCCGGCGAAGGCATCGATCTCCAGCTCTACTGCCACCTGCTGGTCAACTTCGACATCCCGTTCAACCCTTCGCGGCTGGAGCAGCGCATCGGCCGCATCGACCGCTACAACCAGCCGCACCGTCCTGAGATCTACAACTTCAAACCGAGCACGACGTCCGAGACCTATTCCGCCGACCTGGAATTCATGGACCGCATCGCCAAGAAGGTGGCCACCGTCGCCCAGGACCTCGGCTCGGTCAACCAGGTCATCGACGTTCAGCTGCGTCACCACTTCGGTTCGGCCGCCACCCGCAAGGCCAAGGCCAAGAACCAGCCGCTCGACGACGGCAACGCGATCATCGCCCGCAGCCTGGCCGGTGGCTCCACGCTCAACGCCAAGCTCACCGAACTGTCCCGCAGCTACGACCAGCGCAAGGTCGACATGCACCTCACCCCGGCGAATGCCCGGCGCGTGATCGACACCGCGCTCACCCTGGCTGCCCAGCCCCCGCTGATCCCGGTCGGCAGTGAGCGCACCGACGCCCCGGTTTTCCAGATCCCCGCCCTCGGTGCCGGCTGGCAACCTGCCCTGGCCGGGCTCGACACCCGCCGCACGCCGGGCGTCTGGCGTCACATCACCTTCGACGCCGACGCCGCCAAGGCCGACATCGACCTGGTCCACATCCATCTCGGTCACGCCCTGATGCAGAAAGCGACCCGTCTGCTGCGTGGCAGCCTGTTCAGCTCCGACACCTCCGTGCACCGCGTAACCGCAGTGACCGTCCCGGATCTCACGGAATCCTGCGTGGCCGTCGTCTCCCGCCTGGTCCTGGTCGGCCGCGGGGGCCTTCGCCTGCACGAGGAGGTCTTCCTCACCGGCGTGCGCCTGCGTGGTGGACGGATCGCCGAGGACAAGGTGGAGGCGCTGCTCGACACGTCCCTGGACGGCGACGAGCTCGAACCGGTCACCGACCGGTTGCGCGCCAACCTCACCGAGCAGTGGAACGCCGAGAACTCACGCATGCGAACGCAGTTGCTCGACGCGATGGAGGCCCGGGCCGCCACCAAGCAGAAGAACGTGCAGAAGCAGCTCGAGGCCCGCCATCAGTCCGACGTGAAGCGCGCCCACGAAATCTTCGCGGCGTTCCGGGTCAATCTCGACGAATCGCAGAAGGATCTGCGCAAGAAGTTCGACGAGATGCTGCTCACCCCCGACGAGCAGGCCCAGATGCGCCGCAACCTCCGCGTCATGGACGACCGGCTGGAGTCCCTCGCCGACGAGGAGCAGCGCGAGATCGCCGCCCTGCACGACCGGTACGCCGACGTTCGTCCCCACGTCTCGGCCGCAGCCGTCGTCTTCGCCCTGACGGCCACGGACGCCGCACGTCTGGAGCAGCAGTGATGAACCGCCCCCGCACCTCCGCCCGCACCGGTAGCGACCTGCACCGGGCCTGGCTGCAACTGGTCGACACCGACGGGCCGTTCCTCTCCGTGCCGGCCCTGAAAAGGGTCTGGCCGCAGGGCATGCCGACACTCGACCCAGAGATCCGAGACCGGATCCGCGACGCTAAGCCGGCGTTCGAGAACGCCTGGGACAGGTGGAACACCCACCACGACGACGCGGGCGCGCTCGACACCTTCCGGGCTGAGCGGGACATCTGGGTCGACACCGTGATCCGCGATGTGCTCGGCTGGGGCGACCTCTACACCACTCAGCTGTCAGGGACCGAGTTCACGGACGCCGCCGGCGGGGTCGGGTCTCAGAACAACAGTGTTCGGGTGGTTCCGTCGGGAGCGTTGGCCCGCAACGGCCAGATCGGTGCCCTCGTCCTCGTCATCGATCCGGTGGATTCACTGCGCGACTCACTCAGCGACGGCTGGGCCAACTCCCCCGTCGACCGGATGGAGATGCTGCTGAAGAAGGCAGACGTCCCCATCGGCCTGGTCACCGACGGCCGCTGGTGGGCTCTGGTCAGCGGCATCCGCGAAGCGGCGATCACCGCGTCCGGCATCGTCAACTCCGAGGACTGGATCTCCGAACCGGCCACCACCGCCGCGTTCGTCGAACTGCTCCAGCGTAAATACCTGGTGGGCAAGTCAGCTCAGCGTCTGGCGCTGGTGTTCAAGGATTCGGTCGCCGCGGCCGAGGAGATCACCGAGGCCCTCGGCGTGCAGGTGCGCCGGGCCGTGGAGCTTCTGGTGCAGTCCCTTTCGGAATCGGCTGTCACCACCCGGCACAGCGGCCAGCCCGACCCGCTGCCGGACGACCGGGCACAGGTGTACGAGGCCGCGGTCACGGTCATGATGCGCGTGGTGTTCCTGCTCTTCGCCGAGGAACGGAACCTGCTGCCGCAGAGCGAGCTGTTCACCAACGGTTACGGTGTCAGCCGCGAACTCGACTCACTCGACCAGCGCGCCCGCGACGAGCACACCGAGTCACTCGACTCCACGCACCTGACCTGGCACCGCCTCCTCGCCACCTCGCTGGCTCTGTACGAGGGCGCCTCGTTCGAAGACATGCGCATGCCCGCATACGGCGGCTCGCTGTTCGATCCTTACCGTTTCCCGTTCCTGGCCCAGCGCAACGCCCACGGCAGCCTGGCCGTGGCGGTCAGCGACCGGGTGATGCTCGAGGTACTCCGCGCTGTGCAGATGGCCCAGCTGAAGGGGCAGCCCGCCCAGCGCATCTCGTTCCGCGAGATCGACGTCGAGCAGATCGGCTACATCTACGAGGGTCTGCTCGGCTACTCGTGCGAGGCCGTCGACGAGGTGATCGTGGGCCTCATCGGCAGCCCGGGCGCCGAACCCGAGATCCCCCTGTCCGAGCTGGAAGCTCTGGCCGAGAAACACGCCACCCCGGAGAAACTCGCCACTGCCCTGCTCGCCTCGCTCAAGGCCGGCCAGCCCGCTGCCAAGCCACCCACGAAGGCCGCCCTGGCCAAGGGTTTCAAGGCGGCCGAGACCGTCGAAGACACCGACCGCGCTCTTCGTTCCATCAGTGACGACGAAAACCTGCGCGCCCGGCTCCAGCCGTTCATCGGCGTGATCCGCCGTGACCTGCGCAACCGCCCCACCGTGTTCCAGCCCGGCGGGCTCGTCGTGATCGAGACCCCGTCACGTTCGTCGGCCGGCGCCCACTACACCCCACGGCGCCTCGCCGAGGATGTCGTCGAATATGCTCTGGAACCGCTGGTCTACCGCCCGGGCCCACACCAGACCGACGACCGCTCGCAGTGGGTACTGATCCCCCACTACGAGATCACCAATCTCAAGATCGCCGATATTGCCTGCGGTTCAGGAGCCTTCCTGGTCGCCGCGGCTCGCCGGCTGGGTAGCTACCTGCAAGAGGCCTGGCTCGCCCGGGGCATCGTGCACGGCGAGGCCCGCGACCAGGAGATCCACGCCATCCGCACCGTGGTCGCGCAGTGCCTGTACGGCGCCGACATCAACGCGATGGCCGTGGAGATGTGCAAGCTCTCGCTCTGGCTGGTCTCGCTCGACCCCAAGCTGCCGTTCTCGTTTGTGGACGACAAGGTGTTCCATGGCAATTCACTGCTCGGCCTGACCGACGTGCGGCAGCTGACGAAGATGCACATCGACCCCGAGGCAATCATCCAAGACACCCTGGGCATCGACACCCAGAGCGGCAGCGCCCACCTGCCGGTCGACATCAACCACGTGCTCGCCCAGGCGGTGCACCTGCGTGAAGCCCTGGCCTCCGAGATCAACAACACCGACCCGCACCGCTCGGCTGAGGCCAAGCGCGGCATGTGGCGCGACTACCAGAAACACACCGCCCAGCTGGCCGAAGCCGCAGACGGCGTGATCGCGGCGGGGCTCCGGCTCGGCGGCAAACCCGGCAAGCAGCTCGATCAGGCCTACGAGAACCTTCGTACGGCAGCAACGCTCGCCTACCAGACCATCGGCACACCGAACCGGAGCATGCTGGAGGGCATTCTCGAAGCCGGCCTGACGCCCACCGTCACCACCGACTACGCCCGATGGAAGCCCCTGCACTGGATCCTGGCCGTGCCCGATGTGCTCCAGCCGAACCGGGGCGGGTTCGATGCGGTGGTGGGCAATCCGCCATTCCTCGGCGGTAAGAAGATTTCAGGCTACGCTGGCTCGAACCTTCGGGAATGGCTCGTCAACCAGCTGGCGGGCGATGCCAAGGGTAACGCCGACCTCGTGGCCTACTTCTTCCTCCGCGCGCAGCGCCTGCTCAACCCCCGCGGAACGATCGGCCTCATCGCCACCAACACGCTGGCTCAGGGCGACACCCGCGAGGTCGGCCTCGACCAGATGGTCCAGAACGGCTTCACCATCACCCGGGCCGTGCAGAGCAAGTCCTGGCCAGCCGCCAGCGCTAATCTCGAGTACGCGGCGGTCTGGGGCACCGTAGCCACTGTCCCCGAAAGGGTTCTCCGCGTATGCGATGACATTTTGGTACGGAAAGTCTCGACTCTGCTGGAGCCGATGGGCCGGGTGGAAGGCCCTCCGAGGAGGCTCAATGAGAATCTTGGAATCGCCTTCATCGGCTGCTACGTACTCGGCAAGGGCTTCGTCCTGGATCCGTCGGAGGCCCGGGCCTGGATCGCCGACGATCCCCGCAACGTCGAAGTCCTATTTCCCTACTTGAACGGCGAGGACTTGAATTCTCGTCATGATTCTTCCCCTTCTCGTTGGGTGGTTGACTTTGCTGACTCCTCCATGGAGAAGGCAGCGAGATACACGCAACCTTTTAAGCACCTCTCGAATAGCGTCAAAGGCGAAAGAGCCACCAAGGCCAAAGCTGTCAGAGATTGGCCTTGGTGGCAGTTCTGGAGGGCCCGTCCCAAGCTGCGTAAGGCGCTGTCAGATCTCGACGAGGTCCTCGTCATCGCACTCGTCAGCAAGACCGTCATGCCGATGCGAGTTCCGTCAGACCAGGTCTTCAGTCACATGCTCGGTGTCTTCGCCACCTCATCCCACACCGACCAAGCCGTCCTCTCCTCCAGCCTTCACCAGACCTGGGCCATCAAGTACGGCTCCGGCATGCGAGCCGACCCCCGCTACACCCCCTCCGACGTCTTCGAGACCTTCCCCCGCCCCACACCGACCCCGACCTTGGACCAAATCGGCCGTACACTCGACACCGAGCGCCGCGAGATCATGCTCCGTCGCGACCTGGGCCTGACCAGGCTCTACAACCTGGTCAATGACCCCGATATCAGCAATTCCGATAAAGACGTGGCCCGGATGCGCGAGATCCACGTTGAGCTGGACGAGGCCGTGGTCGCGGCGTACGGCTGGGATGTTCCGCTGGATCACGGTTTTCACACCTACCGGCAGATGACCCGCTGGAGTCCCAGCCCTGCCGCGCGCGTGGAGCTGATGGATCTGCTGCTGGAAGAGAATCACCGCCGGGCGGCATTGCAGGGTGAGGCTCCCCCGCCCGCCGAAACGACCGATGAGAACGACGGGGACGAGTCATGACCAGCCCGACCACGAAGCGGCCGGCCGAGAAGGTCTACGACCTCTCGTTCGAGCCGGACGGCCGGGCGTACACCGCCCGGCAGAACCTGGCCGACATCTTCGAGCGGGAGCTGCTGGGGCCGGCCAACGGGCTGGAAGAGGTGCTCGACGGGTCGCCCGACGCCGCCTACCTGGTGGGCCGGATCGCGCCGACCGCCATCGAGCCCGGCACGTCCGATCCCACGGCGTCCGACGACGAGCTGGCTGCCACCGACGTCGGTGACGCTGTGGATGCCGAGGCCAGTCGCGGCGTCATCATGACGGCGGTGGACGACAGTTCGGCCTCTGCCGACGAGGACGAGGTGGACGACGTCCCGCAGCAGCGGGGGCTGATCATTCCGGCGTCCATGGGTCTGCGGTTCCAGGTACGCCAGGATCTGCCGTCGTTCATGGTGATGGCGTCGTGGGGCATTTACAACCCGGTCTCGGGGGATCGGGACGACCCGGAGTCGCGCAAGAAGACCAAGTACAAGCGCACTCCGGTCGACATCCCCTGCGTCGTCACGGTGGCCGATCTCAAGGCCGGCGAGACGAAGGACTACCCGCTCAAAGACGACGTGCTCCTGCGGATCGACCGTTACGACGACACCGAGCGCAATCGTCTGCTGATCGAGGTGGCCCTGTGCAACAACCAGGTGACGCCGCGGAAGATCCCGGTGAGTGCCTGGCTCTACCAGACGAAGCTCTACGTCTCGGCGGGCGACGATCCCGAATTCCTGCCCGTGCTCGATGTTCTGGACGACGATCGCTACGAGCCGGACACCGAGATCCGGCGGCTGAACCTTCAGTATCGTAACCGCCTGGAGTTCGCGATCGGGCGCACCTGTTCGGTGGACTGGAGCGTCGCCAAGGGTGCCCGCAAGGCGTCCAAGGTGTGGACGACGTGGCTGCCCACCAGCGAGACGCCGCAGACCCTGGCCCCTGACGTGCCAGGCACAACGCTCGATATGCTGAAGCTGGCCGATGCGTCGGCCGGCGACATCCAGGCCGGGCTGGCGCCGATCGCCGAGAAGTACTGGGATTGGCTGCAAGACCGCGACGAACAGGCCGCGCGGCTTCCCGACCACCTGCGTGAGGACGCCGACGAGCTGGTCAGGGAGGCCCGGAAGGTCTGGCAGCAGCTCCAGGACGGCCTGCATCATCTCGCCTCGGACGAAGAGGCGCTGCGCTGCTTCCGCTTCATGAACCAGGTGATGGCCGACCAGCGTATTCAGTCGCAGGTGGCGGCTCTTCGCACGAATCAGCCGGAGCTGGGCCTCGACGAGGCGCGCGCGCAGGTGCTCGCCCGGGGGCCGCGAGCGCACTCGTGGCGTATGTTCCAGCTGGCCTTCATCGTGATGCAGTTGCCGATGCTGACGGATCCGACGGCAGACCGGCGCTCGCACGACGAGCTGGCCAAGGCTCAGTTGCTGTTCTTCCCGACCGGTGGTGGTAAGACTGAGGCGTATCTGGGTCTGGCCGCTTACACGTTCGCGATCCGCCGGCGTCAGGGTGTGATTGCCTCTGCCGAGGGTGATCTCGACGGGATGTCGGGTATCGCAGTCGTCATGCGGTACACGTTGCGGCTGCTGACGGCTCAGCAGTTCCAGCGGGCGACGACGCTGATCTGCGCGGCTGAGAACGAGCGCCGGGATCATTCGGATGTGTGGGGTGAGGAGCCGTTCCGGATCGGGCTGTGGGTGGGGTCGGACGTCAGTCCCAAGCGGTACCAGGATGCGGCCACCCAGCTGAGCCAGTTCAACGAGGGCCGCACGCGTCGGCTGACGGTGTTGCAGATCCAGCGCTGCCCCTGGTGCGGCACGAAGATCGGTGGCGGTCAGGTCAAGGCCGACGACGTCACCCGCCGGATCCGGGTGTTCTGCGGTGAGGAGTTCGGCGAGTGCCCGTTCGCCCTGGGTGGTGACGCGGTGGACGGGCTGCCGATTCTGACCGTGGACGAGGAGATCTACCGGCTCACGCCGTCTTTCCTGATCGCGACCGTGGACAAGTTCGCGCGGCTGGCGCGTGAGGGTGAGGCGGCCGCGCTGTTCGGCTACGTCTCGCGGAGGTGTGACCGGCACGGGTACGTCCATCCGGACTACGACGGCTGCGACATCAAAGACGGCAACAAGCACCCGAAGTCCGGGAGCGTGCCGGCCGCGGCGGTGCACCCGGTGTCCCGGCTGCGCCCGCCGGACCTGATCATCCAGGACGAGTTGCATCTGATCACGGGTTCTTTGGGGACGACGGTCGGCCTGTTCGAAGTGGCCTTCGACATGCTCTGCTCGTGGCAGACCCCCGAAGGTGACCCCGTGCGTCCCCTGGTGGTCGCCTCCACCGCCACCGCCCGCAACGCGGTGGATCAGGTGCGGGCCCTGTACGGGCGCGGTACCACCGTGTTCCCGCCGCAGGTGATCGATGTGGGGCACACATTCTTCTCGCAGGAACAGCCGATCACCGAGAAGATGCCGGGCCGCCGGTACGTCGGGGTGAGCACGACCGGGGTCCGCCTGACCACGGCGGAGATCCGGGTGACCGAGATCCTGATGGCGGCCGGGCAGTTGCTGCTGGACCGTTCGGTGCACGAGAGCGGTGTGGACGCCGACCCGTATCTGACGCTCGTCGCGTACTTCAATGCGACCCGGGAGCTCGCGGGTATGGCCCGGTATCTCGGTGACGACGTGCAGACGCTGCTGGCCAAGGGACGTCCGTGGTCGGCTCTTCCGCGGCGCCGCGGAACGGATTTCGGGTCTCTGCACGTGGCCGAGCTGACGTCGCGGGTGTCGAGCGTCGACATCGGTACGACGCTCGACGAGATGGCCGTACCGTTCTCGTCGGAGCAGGACTCCACGGTGGCTCGCCGTCTGGCTGCCAGTGGGGAGCGGGTGCCGCCGAGGCGGAAGACCAATCCGTTCGACGCTGTTCTGGCTACCTCGATGCTCCAGGTCGGGGTGGATGTCACCCGGCTCGGGCTGATGCTCATGGTCGGGCAGCCGAAGAACACGGCCGAGTACATCCAGGCGTCGTCCCGGGTCGGCCGGGAGGCGGACCGGCCGGGTCTGGTGGTCAGTCTCGGGAACTGGGCCCGCCCGCGGGACCTGGCTCATTTCGAGCAGTTCCGTCACTACCACGAGACGTTCTACGCGCAGGTGGAAGCTCTGTCGGTCACGCCGTTCTCGCTGACCTCGATGGAACGAGGTCTCAGCGCTCTCCTGGTGAGCGCGGCCAGGGTGCGCGATGCGGCTGTTCCCCAGGGGCTTTCGCCGGAGCTGAAGGCCGGGCGGATCGACGACGAACGGCAGCGGGTCTGCGAGCTGATCGACGTTCTGGTGAGCCGGATCTGCAAGGCGTCGGGCGAGCCGGAGGCCCAGGTCGCCCGGCAGCAGTTGCTGAGCCGTCTGGACCAGTGGGAGAACCGCAAGACTGCCCTGGACGCCCGCAGCCAGGGGCTGGCCTACGAGAAGGTCGGCCGGAAGAACGATTACGGTGCTTTGCTGATCAGCGCGGAGAACGCGGCGGGGCTCCCGTCGTCCAGGGACGTGCCGCCGTTCCGGGTGCCGAACTCGATGCGTGAGGTGCAGCCCGAGATCAACCTGCTGGTCAGCCCCAACCCGGACAAGCTCTTCATGGAGCCGACACCGGGCACACCGCGCTGGCAGCCGCCCACCGAGGAGAACGACGCGTGACCGACAACCTGCTCGACCCGCTGGGCGATGCCGCTGCGCTGTCGGAGTCCGGGGCGAAGAAGAACTACGCCAAGGTGGGATCGGCCCGGCCGTCGTCCCTGCTGTACAACTACGGGCCGGGGGCGATCATGGACCTGCCCCAGTTCACGGTGATGCCGGCCGGGCTGGACGACTGGGACCGGATCTGGGCCCGCCGTGACGGCATCCCGCGCATTCATGCGCCGCGCCTTCAGGCGGCTGTGCGGACGCTGATGGGGACGGACCGGACCGAACTGCGGCCGTTTCCCTGGCAGGCCAAGAAGACGTTCATGTCGTCCGAAGGTAACGACCTGGGCGTCCCCTCCAGGGTTTTCCCGCAGTGGCTGCGCTGCACCGGATGTGACTTCCTGGCCCCGATCCCCCGGTTCTCGTACCGCAACACCCATCCGTACCGCACCGACGAGGCCTGCTTCGAGCATCACAACTGCCCGGGCCGCGCCGAGGAACGCGTGTCCAGGGACAAGACGCCGAACCGCAAGCGGCCCACCCGCACGGCGGTGCCGGCCCGCTACCTGCTGGCCTGCGTGGACGGGCACCTGGACGAATTTCCTTACGACGCCTGGGTACACCATTGGCAGAAATGCTCCAAGGACTCTCACCCGCGCCTGAAGATGCTGGACCGCACGTCCGGCAAGGGTGCTTCGGCCACCATCCTCTGCGCCTCCTGCGGGCAGAAGCGCCCGATGAACGAGGCTCAGGGTGAGGTCGGGCGCAGCAAGCTGCCCGGATGCCGGGGCCGGCACCCGCATCTGGATTCCTTCGATCCGGCTGGGTGCGGGAACGAGACGCAGCTGATGCTGGTCGGTGCGTCGAACCTGTGGTTCGCGTCCACCCAGGCGATCATCGTGATGCCCGAGTCGCAGGCCCGTGACGAGGAGGTCGCCGACCAGTTGCGGATCGATCTGCAAGACGGCCAGGAGCTCGACACCGACGCCGAGCTGCTGGAGTGGCTGACCGAGAACGGTGATCAGCCGAAGCTGTTGCGCGTCTCCCTCGGCAAGCGCCCGTCGACGGCCTTCTCCGACGCCGAGCTCGCCGCCGCCGTCAAGGTCCTCCTGGCGCCGCCTCCGCCGGAGTCCGAGCGCAAGCGCCGCAAGGAGAACTGGGACCCGATCGAGCTGCTCATCCCCGAGTGGCGTTACCTCCAGAAGGATCCGCTGGGTCGGCAGCACGACGGTTCGGACGCCGACAAGAGCGGGCTGGTCCTGTCCAGGCGTGAGCTGGATCCGCAGCTGCCGAAGCACTTCTCCCGGGTGCTGGCCGCCGAGAAGCTGCGTAAGGTGAACGCGCTGATCGGGTTCACCCGGATCGACGACATGGATCGTGTCGACGACCTGCCCAAGCGCCTGGTTCCGGTGACCCGCGCCGAGAAGCCCATGTGGACCGTCGCCACCGAGGACTTCGGGGAAGGCATCTTCCTTCAGCTCGACGAGTCCTGGGTGCGGGCCTGGGAGGCGCGGGTCAAGAAGTCCGACATCTGGGCCGCCCACGAAGCCGCGCACCGTCTCAATTTCGAGCGCAGGTTCTCCGAGACGGCCAAGAACGTCGACCATCTCGACCGGCTGCCCAAACCCCGGTACTGGCTGGTGCACACCCTGGCCCATGTGCTGATCCGCGAGATGGCCATGACGTCCGGGTACTCGGCCGCGAGCCTCAGCGAAAGGTTGTACGCCTGGGAAGAGGGAAGTGATCGTCCGGCCGCCGCCGGTCTGCTGATCTGCACGACGGCGGCCGACAGCGACGGCACGCTCGGCGGTCTCGTGCAGCTGAGCGAGCCGGCCAGGCTCCAGAAGATCGTCAAGGATGCTCTGCATCGGGCCGAACGATGCTCCTCCGACCCGGTCTGTGCGATGCGCACGCCGAAAGCCCCCGAGGACTTCCTGCACGGCGCGGCCTGCCACTGCTGCGCCATGGCCTCGGAGACGTCCTGCGAGCGCGCCAACCGATTTCTCGACCGGCGCTTCCTGATCGATCTCCCGGGCAACAACCTCGGCTTCTTCAGTCGTGCCTGACCATGCTCTGCGAGACCTGGGTGCCTTTCTCACCGGCACCGAGGCCGCTGTCCTGGCTGCCCGTTTCGCCGACGGTGACACTCTGACCGCTGCTCTGGGCAGTATCGGGGCGTCCCGGCGGGACCAGGTGCGTCACCTGCTCAGGGAGGCCGGGCTGGGGCCCGCGACCCGGGAGCGTACGTGCGAGGTTCTCCGCGCCATTGAAGGTGCGCGTTCGGACGTCCGTGATCTGGCGACCGTCTGGACGATGCCCGGCCATCTGTCCCAGGCCGGGCCACTGACCACCTCGGCCGCTCATCTGGTCGACGGGGCGCGGACCTCGGTGATGTGTTCGACATACAACTTCCAGCGCACGTCGGCTCTCTGGCCGGCCCTTCAGGACGCGGCCCGGCGCCCAGGCCTGGCTGTCACGGTCTACCTGGACACAGCAGCCGGCCGGAAGGGTTCTCGCACGCCCTCTCCCGAGGAGGTTGCCGTTCATCTGCGGCCGGCCCGGGTGCTGCGCACCAAGCCGTTCGGTGGTTCGCTCGTGCGCAACCACGCCAAGTTTCTCGTGGTCGATCACCGGTTTCTGCTGATCAGCAGCGCCAACTTCTCCCGCAGTGCCGAGTACGAGAACGTCGAGCTGGGTGTCCGGGTGGACGACGTGGCCCTGGCCGAGTCGGTCGAACGCGAAATGCAGCGGGTGGAAGGCGTTCTGTACGAGCCGGCCGGTTGATCTGGTTCAGGGTGGTTTTAGGCCTGAATGCAGACATTGGGTAACATCATCTGACGCTCCGCGCTGGCCTGCCGACAGGTACGGCCTTCCGATCTGCCAGGAGGAACGGTGCCGCACCTCGCCCTGACGAAGTCCTGCTGGCAGAACTTCGAGCAGCTCGAGAAGCCGGTCCGCAATGGTGTGCACAAGGCGATGGACAAGTTCCGTGAGCTCACCGTTCCTCAACTGCACGCCGACAAGGGTCTTCACCTCGAGCAGGTGAAGAATGCCGCCGACCCGCGTATGCGCACCATCCGGATCACCGACTTCTGGCGCGGTGTCGTCCTCGCTCCCGATCCGGACACGAAAGACGGCCAGGCCGGCACCTTCCTCCTGGTCGACGTGGTGCCCCACGACGAGGCCTACGCCAAGGCCAAGAAGCTGCTGTTCAGCGTGAACTCCGCGACGCTCGGGCTCGAGGTCCGCGACGTCACCGTGATCGACCAGCTCACCAAAAGCATGGAGATCATCGAGACACCCCCAGCACCCGACCGGACTCCCCCGCCTGTTCTTCCGCGGCTGTTCGCCGGCGTCAGTGACAACGACATGCAACGGCTCGGTGTCGACGAGCAGGTGCTGCAGGCGGTCCGCCTGCTCACCGAGCATTCCCAGCTGAGCACCTTCGGGCCGTTCTTTCCCGAGGACCAGTACGAAGTGCTCCAGCTGCTCTCCCTCGGCTTCAGCGTCGACGAGGTCTACCAGCAGGTGATCGTCACCCGCCGGCCGAGCGAACCGGTCAAGCCGGGCGAAAGCAGCCTGGAGAAGGCGATCGTCTCCACCCCGAACCGGGTCCGGGTGATCACCAGCTCCGACGAACTGCGCCAGGCCCTGGAGCAGCCACTCATCGCCTGGAAGACCTTCCTTCACGCGTCCCAGCGCAAGGTGGCCTATCACCCCCGGTTCAACGGCCCGGTGCAGGTTTCCGGAGGCCCCGGCACCGGGAAGACCGTCGTCGCACTGCACCGGGTGAAACACCTCCTCGACCGGTACCCCGGGCACCGGGTGCTGCTCACGACCTATACCAATGCGCTGGCCGACAGCCTCCAGGAGAACCTGCGGCTGGTGCTGGACGACGATGCCGAGCGCCTGGAGCGTGTCCATGTGTCCACGGTGAACCGCATGGCCGTGGCCCAGATCCGCAAACTGAAGAATGCCTCCCCCTCCCTGCTGGGTGACGAGGACGACCGGAAGATCTGGCGCCGCATCCGCAAGGACCTCGATCTGCCCTGGAGCGACCAGTTCCTCGTGCAGGAGTACCGGAATGTGGTCCTGGCCCAGCAGATCCGCACCCTCGACGCGTACCAGACGGCCGACCGGCCGGGGCGCGGTGCCGGGCTACGGCGTCAGAGTGCACAGCGTGAGCAGATCTGGGGCGCGATCGAGCGCTATCACGCCGAGACCGAGGCCGTCGGCACGATGACGCACACGGCAGCCTGCCAGGCCGCAGCCGACATCGCCTTCGGGCACCCCGGTATCGCCGTGCAGTACGACCACGTCGTGGTCGACGAGGCTCAGGACCTCCACCCGGCGCAGTGGCGATTCCTGCGGGCGGTCGCTCCCGAGGGACCGGACGATCTGTTCATCACCGGTGATCCCCACCAGAGGATCTACGATTCACAGACTTCCCTTTCAGCAGTCGGAATCAAGGTGACCGGCCGCAGCCGGCGACTGCGTATCAACTACCGCAGCACCGAGGAGATCCTGACCTGGTCGACCGGGATTCTCACCGGCGCCCCGATCAGCGACATGAGCGGCAACGGCCACGACTCGCTGACCGGATACCGGTCCCTGCTGCACGGCGCCCCGCCCGTCGTCACCGGCCACGGCACCGAAGCCGCTGAGATCGATGCTCTGGTGAAACAAGTGCTGACGTGGTGCGATGCCGGTATGGAAACGGCAGACATCGCTATCTGTAGTCGTTTTCGCATGCCTCTGCTCGACAAGGCGGCCAAGGCACTGGCCGACGCAGGCATCAAGAGTGTCAAGGTCGACAGCCGCCCAGGCCCCGGCGTCCCGGGTGTCCGGCTGGCCACCGCCCACGCGATGAAAGGCCTGGAGTTCCGGGCTGTCGCGGTGCTCGGCGTGACCGCGAAGTCGTTTCCGTTCGCGCCCGGCATCACCGCGGCCGACGTTGACCAGGTGCAGCACGACAGCGACATCCTGCGCGACCGCTGTCTGCTGTTCGTCGCCTGCACCAGGGCACGCGAAGCACTGGCGGTTTCGTGGAGTGGACCTGAGAGCAGCTTCATCACGCCGCTTCTCAGGAAACAATGACAGTAAGAGCGGTTCCGCCGGTCCTCCACCGACAGATCAGTGGCTATCATCACGACCCGTACCCTCAGGCATCCTTCAGGCAGCGCCTGCCAGATCGTCCCACCAAGCACCATACTGGTGAGGTGGACCTGCGTGACGCTGGAACGATGGCGCGAGATCTGTTGCAGAAGCATCATCTTGACGCTTGGACTTTCGGATTTGATCGAGCAAAGCGCCGGGCCGGGTGCTGCCATCATGGTCAGCACGTGATCAGCTTGAGCGCCCCCTTGACTGCCTTGCATTCAGAGCATCAGGTGCGCAACACGGTCCTGCACGAGATCGCTCACGCGCTCGTGGGCCCGCATCACGGTCACGACAGCGTCTGGAAGAGCCAGGCCATCGCCATTGGCGCCTCGCCGGAACGCTGCCTGCCAAATGACGCGCCGAAGCTTGCCGGCCGTTACACGGGCACATGCTCTCGCGGACACGAGTTTTCGGCGCACAAAAGGCCGACCCGGCCGAAGATCTGCACCATCTGCCCACCGGCGCTCGGTGTAGAACGGCTACTTACCTGGACACAGGGCGATGTATCGATCCGGATGCTGCCCAGCTACGTTACCCAGCTGGTGAAGCTCGCGGACGTCGGAGGCTCGGCAGCAGCCCGGGACCAATTGGAGATGGACTCCGCTCTCGGCGGAGGCCGTGATCAACCGCTGACTCGAGGCTCATGATGACGTCTCCTGCATGTGCTGTTGATGTCGCTGCCCAGCGTTCCACTCCGATGGATCCAGCGCGATGCTTTCAAGGCACTGGCGCGTCACCGGCCAGGAAGAAGACTGACCAGAAACCTCGAACGAGGCGACTTTCCTCTACCGTCCGGGGGTAAGTC
>NZ_JAHBAY010000028.1 GCF_018499875.1 Kineosporia corallincola
TGCGCCCAGCATCTCGATGTCGTCCTCGAGGACCTGGCGTATCTGCCGTGGCCGGTGCGGCGACTCCACCACCCCCTCCCACAACGCCGCCGGATAATGCATCTCACCGACCCGCTGCACCACCACCCCGTCCAGCAACACACCACCCTCCGGCAAAGGATGAACCACCGCCCCCGTCTCCACCGGATACGCCCGCAACCACCCCCGATGCACATCCGTGTTCCCGATCGGCCGCACCGACGCCACGAACGACCCCGACCCATGAAACACCAGCTCATCAGCCGAAAACACCAACTCCACACCAAAATCCCGCGCCAGCCCCGCCCCGACCTCAGCCGGCACATTCCCCACCAGCAACCGCACAGGCCGCCCATCCTGCGCAGAACGGCTGCCCAGAACGCGCCGCACGCGTTCCTGGGTGGCCACGTCAGATCCGTCACCAGGGACCCGCACCACCCACTCGCCCTCGCCCGGCAGCATCGGCGCCCGATCCGTCTCGTTCCCCAGCGGGATCGGCGTGAACTCGGGACCCAGATCGTCGACGAGCCATGCCTGACCCGGTCCTGCCGCCCGGTAGGGACGGACCCGCGACCACCCACCGAACGGCTCTGCCGATTCGGGGTCCGGCAGGGTGTTCAGCGAGTCGAGGGCGATCCAGCCGGAGGAGTACACGACGTCAACACCGAGTTTCCCCACCAGTCCGCGCATTACGGAATCGTCCAGAAAATGTGCGTAAACCCGCCATGCTTGCGCTCCTTCACGGGCCCCCACCGTGATCCGATCGACGATCCGCTCCATCGCCGCATCGCTGTCGCCGTAGGCGAACTTGCCGAGTTCAAGCACCACCAGCGCGACGCGACCCGGCTCACGCGGGATCTGCTCCACGTCGACGTCCGCGGTTCTACCGCCCAGGACGAGAACGACCACCTGCCCGGAGGCAATGTCCCCGGACATGGTTTCGGTCCACTCCTCGAAGCTCCTGTCGCCCCAATCGCTGTCGCGATCCGGCACGGCGGCAGCCTCGTCGGAGTGGGCGGAGTGATCGGCAAGCGCCCGGGCGCCCGGTGACACGCTCGTGCCCGGTCGATCGACCAGGCTGACCACGAACGACTCCACGACGCCGTCCTGGCCGGCTGTGAGCGGAGCGCGTTCGCCCCGCCCGCTGATCGTCACCAGAACCGGAGGCCGGCCAAGGACTGTGGCCTCGGGCGTGAACTGGACCCGGACCCATGTGCTGTCGAACGTCATGCGCAGGGCAGTGGTCAGCTGCACCGAGTTCGCGAAGGGATCGGTGATGTCGAAGACCGCTCGGGGGTCGCTGACGGTGACGATCGGATGATTCATCGGCAATCCGGCGATCCGGTCCCCAGCAGCGTCATCGACGGCCGAAAGCAGATCGAACCAGCGCAGCGACTCCAGGCGCCGACGGATGGCCCCGACGATCGCCTGATGCGAAGCCGGGATGTCGTACCCCGCGAGCCAGGACACGGGATGGCCACCGGGCAAGGCGTCGGGGGCGCTCAGGGCGAGTTCGTAGAGTTCCCGGGCATCCCGAAGGGTTGGGAAGTACGATGTGCGCGAGCTCATGACGGCATGTCCGAGGTCCAGCCTACTGGGACGGAAGTGCGTGGGCCCCAACGGGTTCCCGGGCCGCAGGCGCCGTCGCGAATACTGCAACGTACTCAACTTCTTATCGGCATACCGGTCCCCCAGTCCAAGGTTGTGCAGGATCTCATGGACCAACGTGTACACGGAGCTGTCCGTGTTGACCTGTGCCGCGTTCTCCCGGTCGGAGCCGGTGGTCAGCCGGATGTTGATCGCCTCATCGAGCTCGGAGCGGGAGGCAGACACCAGGGGCCGGAGACGAAGAAAAACCGTGTGTCCATCCCGGGTAGTGAATCCACCCGTGAACCGGAATACCTGGGATCCAGCGGCATTGACCAGCTGGACGGTGTGATAAGCCTGCTCAGCCGTCACATCGCTGTCAGCCACGAAGTGGATGCGCGGACGGGCCTCCAGCAGGCGTACGTCGCCCAGGTCGATCAGGCGTGCCAGATAGGGAGTTTCCCAGGTGCGCAGGGCGGCCGACAAACGCAGCGCCACGGCCCGAAGGAGATCGGTCAGGACGGTCAGGCGGGCGGACCCGGACGTGTCTGCACCGGTGTCCGGAGCCCCCAGAGCATCAATGCCGGCCAGGACCAAGTGGCGTAGCTCGTCATCGCTGCGATCGTTCACTGTTTCTGTGGCGTTCCGATCGTCCGCGAACAGGATCCCTTGGAGGGTTTCCAGCAAGTCCCGAGCGACCCCCAGAGGTTCCTGCCCCTGAAGATGTTCCAGGACCACCGTGGGCTCCGGCATCTGCTCGGGCCGGCCCGACAGATCGTCGATGAGCATACTCAGCGGTTCCGGGAAACCCTCAGCCCTGAGCCTGCTCAGTTCCTGCTTCACCGAGCTGCGCAGTCGCTGCCTGACCGGGATCCCGGAGTCGTCCTCGGGAATGCGGATCCCACCGCGCCGGTGGTGGGCACGTTCCAGAATTCGGCGAAGCACCTTCCCGGCCATGGAATCCGCCGAGACATCCCAGAATCCTTCGAGTATTCGCCGTGCCTCCTCGACGGACGGCTGTGGTCCTCCGAACCGGTCGATCCACCGGGCCCGGAGGGCCGGGATCAGTTTCACCGTGCCGCGGGTGGGGTCGTCCAGCGCCTGGTCGTACTCGGGCCGCCAGCTCGTCCCGACTGCCGCCATCCGCATCCGGGCCGACACGTTGCTGCCCGGGAGATAGCCAGGCACCTGGAGCGGGCGCCGGTCGTCGTGCAGGACGACCCGGGTCAGGCCAGGCGCCAGAAGACGCCACGCCGCGAGCTTCTTCTCGGCGACCAGGCCGTCGTGCACCTGAGCCACCGAGATCGTGGGCAGCACCGGATGAGGCGGCAACTTCAGCGCCAGCGCTCCTGCCGAAGGGATGTCCGAGAGCATCAGACCCGAAACCGTCCGCACCGCATGCACGACCGCACGTTCGCCCAGCAGCGTTCCCAACCGCTCGCCGTTCTCGTCCAGGAGATCGGAGTCCGGGACGGCGACGTGATCGACCCGCCACGAACGCCGCCGGGACGCCAGTTCCTCCTCCCAGGACGACGGGAACAGCATCTGCCCCAGATCTTCGACGATCACCCCCTCCAGAAAGTCCGTCCCCTCCCGTAGGGGACGGAAAACCTGCTGCGGGTCCACCGGATACGCCCGAAACCAGCCACGGTGGGCGTCACTGTTCTCCATCGGCCGCACCACCGCCAGGAACGAGCCGTCGTCGGCGAATGTCACCACCTCAGAGGCAAAGACGACCTCCACATGAAATTCCCGCGCCAAGGCCGCAGCCGCCTCGACTTCTACTTTCCCCAGCACCAGCCGCACGCGCGACACGTCCTCCAGCGCTGAACGTTCCAGCGCTCCCCGCACCAACCTCTGGACTACGGGGTCGGAACCGTCGCCCTGGACCCGCAGCACCAGCGTGTCGTCCTCCACCGGTGGCACCAGGTCTGGGACCAGCGAAACACCCTGCGGGGCAATGACGATCCAGCCTTCTCCGGTCCGCACGTCCCATGCCTGGCCCGACACCCTGATGGGACGGGAAACCACGTCCGACAGCACCGCCCCCGCACTGACCGCCGGTTCCTCCTCGACCGCCGGCACCGCGACGAAGTCCGGCCCCAGGTGATCGACGAGCCACGCCTGCCCCGCGACACCCGGGCGGTACGGCCGCACCCGTACCCAGCCCCCGAACGGCTCACCGGGCAGGAGCGAGTCCTGCGGTGCGGTGCCCCACGTACTCATCCCGATCCGGCCCGGGGAGAACACCAGGTCCAGATCCAGCTCGTTCACCAGCCGGCGCACCACGGCGTCACTCAGGCCATGAGCGTAGATCCGCCACGCCCGCACCCCGTCCCCGGCGGCAGCGGTCACCTTCTCGACGATCTTGTCCGCCACCGGTGGGGTGGCGGACAGCAGGTCGTCGTCCAGAGCCAGAACCAGGGCCTTCCGGCCCGGCTCGACCGGGATCCGGCCGAGGTCCAGGGCGCTGTCGCTGCTGTGCCGCCCGAGGACGATCACGTGCTCAGGTACCTGCGGCGCCGTGTACTCCCTCCACAGCAGGTTCCGGGCCGGGTCTCGCTTCACCCCTGCCGAACCCCTGGCCGCGGGGTTCTCCGCACCGGGAGGCGCGTGGTCGCCGTGGGTGTCCGATTCTGGTACGCGCTCCTGATCCGCCGTCAGGATCTCGAAAAGCTCTCCACCCAGGTCGCTCCCGTTCTCCGGCGGGCTACCGGTCCCCCGGGTCTGGATGACATCCTGCCGGGCGTCCTCGCTCCCGGTGGCGAGCGAGGCCTCCCACCGCACCGGAGGATTCGGCGTCATCAGGCCCGTCGGATCCGCATGCCGAGGCCCCCGCAGGTCCCAGGGGACGACGTGTTCGAGCGTGCGCCGCTGCTCCCCCGGTCGCAGGGGGGTGAGGACGTTCTCCAGGTTCGGGCCGTAGGTGCGAGCCGGGGTGCCGTCCGCCCGGTGCAGGACGACGGTCCCCGGGGAACCGTCCGGCCGGACCGCGACGACGTCCGTTCCCTGCACGAAAGTGTCCGGGGTCCGGAGGATGTCGAGACCGCTGCGCCGGGCTGCCCGCTGCGCGTACTCACCGCTGACACCGCCCATCAGCAGGTACACCGGTCGCCGCTGGTCTTCGAGCACCTCGCCCAGCCGGTCACCGAACTCCTCGGGGTCCAGCATCTCCACGAAGGCCAGGCCGTCCGTTCCGGTGGAGGTCATCCGGACCCACCCCGGGCCACCGGCCCGGTCCACCACGAAGGTACCGGCGACGGGGAACCAGTCACCGTACCGGGGCGCCGCGTAGGCGGCGCGCAGCCGGGCCAGTTCCGCCTCCGCCGCAGGCGTCCCGTCTTCGGGAGCCGTCACCGGCAGGTCGGGCAGCCACCGGCCGTGCGCGGTCGGGGCCCCCAGCCGCGGGTGCAGCAGACGCCTGGCCACGGCCGTCTCCATCGGCAGGACGAGCGTCATCGCGTCGTCCAGGAAATACGCCTCGACGCGCGTCTGGTCGCCGTAGCGGATCCCCCCGCGCTGCTGCCGCGCCCGGAACTCCTGCATCACCAGGAAGCCGGCCTGGATCCGCATCAGCCAGGCCGTCCGGCGGAACGAGTCCGGCACGGGACGGCGCTCCAGCGAATTGGTCCCCCGGTCCTGCCCGGACGAGATGCCACCACCGGCACCGGAATTCAGCGAGACCGGGCCGGCCGGGCCGGAGACCGCACCGTCCAGGCCGGCACCCAGCGAGTCGCCGAACCAGAACAGGTCCCCGTCCTCGGCCATGCCGACGATCTCGTGCAGGCCCGAGGCGTGGATCCAGTCGATCGGCCGGGCGTCGTACAGCCGGTGGGTGATCTTCAGCTCGCCCCGGGCATCGGTGACGTGGCCGTTCTCGCGGTTCATCGCCGGGTAGGTGTGGCCGCCGCCGAGGGTCAGGTGCAGGGTGGCGACGGTGTTGGCCGGGCCGACGACGGCACCGTACGCCTCGAACGGGACCCCCGTGGCGGTCATCAGGCCCGACACCGCGCCGTCATCCAGCCGGGTCAGGACCGGCATCCGGTCGTCGCCGGTGATCTGCTGCCCGGCCAGGGACTGCATGGTGGAATCGAAGAGCCGTCGCAGGGCCCGTCCGCCGGCCTTGACGGGAATGACCGCCCGGTCGAGGATCTCGGCGCGAAGGACCGGGAACTCGCGGCGCGGGCGCGTTCCCAGCGCCAGGACCGCCGACGCGTCGTCCTCCAGACCGGGCGGGACCTCGACCCGGACGGCGGTGCGCCCGAAGGGGTGCAGGCCCGAGCGCAGCACCGTCTCGGGCACGTCGACCGAGAACCGCATCGGCACGGTGCCGTGCGCCTCGGTCGCCCCCTGCCCCGGGCGGCCCGGGTCGAAGACCAGGTCCAGGGCCGGTTGTGCCAGGCCGAAGGAGGCCGCCGCCACCGGCTTCGAGGCCGCCGCACCACGGTAGGCGCTCACGGCGAGGAAACGCGTCCCCTGGTACGTGTGCACCGTGCCGTGATGGGAGAACACGTCCCGCATCCGCAGGATCTGGCCCACGTGATGGATTCGGGTGCTGTACCAGCCGGAAGACGAAACCATGTTCAGCCAGGCACCGGTCATCTGTTCCACGACGGGCAGGCCGGACGTGCCGATCGATCCGCCGGTGCTCGCCTGGGCCGTCCGGCGCCCGCGCTCGGCGGCCCGCTGGGTGTTCAGCTTGTAGAAGAACCAGCTCCCCGACTCGGAGCGGGACCAGGTGAGCAGGTCGTCCTTCGGATCCTCGGGATCGATCAGCCGGATGACCAGCGTGACGTTCTCGACCCGGCCCGCCGGGGCGGCCGTGTGGTGCAGGAACAGCCCGGGCCCGTCCAGCGTCCCGGAATGGCCGAGCACGTGCGCGCGGTCCAGTACCGCAGCCAGGCCGACGGGTACGCCGACCTCGCCCCAGGTCCCGTCGTTGCCCTCCACCGTCCAGTGCGACTCGTTCGAATCGACGCCCAGAGCACCGAGAATCGCCGCCACACGGGCCCGGAGTTCGTTGGCCTGCCCCGGTCCCCGGTGCAGGAAGTCGACGGCGTGGGTGTCGGCGAACCCCGACAGCTCGGCCCCACTGACGCTCACGGGGACGCTCGCGGCCCGGGTGGCCTGCGGCAGCGCGCGGGGCCGCAGCAGACTCAGGCCACCCGTGACGGAGAGCCGGGCCGTGCCCAGCTTCGCCGCGAGCCGCCCGGCGAGCAGGTTGGCGTCCCAGCTGGTCACCGAGACGTCCCAGACCATCCCGGAACGGACCGGGCCGTGCCGGTGGCCCTGGCGGTAGATCCACTGGCCGAGGAGCGACTCGTTCGACTCGATCCGGGTTCTGACGATGCCGGACAGGTGGTGGGCCCCTGAGCCCGAGCCGGCCAGCCCGGCGAGCTGCTCGATCGCCAGGTCACTCAGGCCGGCGTCGGCCATCTGGGTCCGCACGGACTGCATGACCGACAGCACCGCCGACTCGGAGTCGACCATGACGCTGCGCTGCATGAGCTCGCTCCCCGGTTCCTCGACCTCGCCCCAGGGGACGGCGACGAGCGTGATCACGGCGTGGCGGTTGCTCAGGGCCCCGGGTGCGATGTGCCGGGTGGCCTGGACCACGTCCTGGTCGAACATCAGCCGCGACAGGAGCTGGTCCTCATTGATCAGGGTGCCGAGCGTGTCCGCGTAGGCCGCCTCCGGCAGCCCGGCCTGTTGCAGCAGCTGCTCGACGGTGGCGAGAAGGTCGGGCACGCCGAGGATCTCGGTGCCCAGGTCGTCCTCCGGCACCGGGCTCAGAACCGGGACCTGTTCCTGCCCGGAGCCGTCGGCCAGGCTGCGTCCGTTGAGCGGCATCAGCGGGCCTGCGGCCGACCCGTGGCCGGCAGAAGCGGCAGGAGCCTCGGTGGTGGCGGGACGGACCAGCCACTGCACCTGCCCGAGTCCGGTCAGCGGGGAACTGATCAGGGGCGGGTCGTGCGGCGCGGCTCCGGTCAGGGGGGCGAGCCCTTCCGGGACCCGTGCCCGCATCATGCCGTCGATCGTGTCCTCGCGACGCGCCGACCACTGCGGGGCGGTGGGCACCACCCCCCGGGCCACTTGCCCCCCGGCCCGCCGGAGAACGGCCGCGGTGGCGCCGCCACGAGCCGTGACCTGCTGGAACTCGACCCGCGCCGTCAGATGCAGGCGGGTCCGGAACAGGAAGTCCCGCAGCCGCCCGGCCATCTCCAGCCCTTCCGACCCCCAGTATCCCGTGCGGGCGGTGGTCTCCTGCGAGCGCTGGTTGCGGTAGGTGTACCCGGCGCCGCCCCGGGCGTCGGTGACCGTGCCGTCGTGCGGGGTGGCGTCGGCCGGTGTGCCGCCCAGGTCGGCGTGGCCGGAGGCGATGACGGCCGAGGTGATCCGCTCGGTGTTGCCGTGGTCGGTGTACTGGATCGGGTAGTGGGAGATGGAGGCGAGCTCGGACACCCCCGCCGTCCATTGCCCGTCGTGCGCGAGGCTGACGGTCATCGGGATCCACAGGCGTCCGTGGGCCACCGGCACGTACTCGCTGACGGCGTAGCGATGACTGATCATCTGGGCGATGTAGGAGAACCCGTGCATGGGTGAGAACCGCTGGTGAATGGCCTTTTCCAGGTGGTGCATCTGCCAGGGGCCGAGCTCGTCGTCGATGAGCGGGTCCTCGTTCCGCTCCCGGAGCATCCCCTCGACCAGGTCCCACATCCGGCCCGCGACCTGACCGAAGCCGCCGATGAGGTCGACCACGGCGATGCCCCGGCTCCGGCCTGCCCGTAGTCCGGGCGGTGGCATGCGGTCGGCGTGGTGGCGGCCGTCCTGGGGCAGCTGGGTCAGGGTCTGCGTCAGGGTCTCGTCGTCCGTGGCGGCGACGACGGCCCGCAGTTCCCGCTCGAACCGGGCCACCTGGCTGATCCCGATCCGGACGAACCGGGTGACCTGCGAGTGGAAGGAGCCGCGGGCGGCGGGGACCGACGAGCGCACGTCGGTCTCCAGAACGGCGGTGAGCAGGTAGGTCCGGGTGGGCTCCTCCGAGTTCACGTAGCGCCAGTCGCCGCCTCCCAGTGAGGTGTTCAGCGAGCGGCCCACCGATCCCGAGACGCCGCCGGAGGCCGAGGCCCCGGCGCTCAGCGTCTCGTCCTGCGTCCCCTCGAACGAGGGGGAGGACGCAGAGGCACGGACATCTCCGCCGGCGCTGCTCTGGTAGCTCTTGGTCAGGCCGGCCCAGAACAGGTGCCGCATGTCCTGCTGCTGGTTGGCCACGCTCTGGTCGATCGCGACCGCGGACGTGACCCGCCCGCGCAGCTTCAGGGCCACCCAGTCGCCCGACCGGTTCACGGGCAGTTGTGTGGTGAACGCGCCGGAGCCGAAGATCTCCAGCCGCTGCCGGAACAGGCCGCTGTCGCGGTACACCTCGGTGAGCCGCTCGATCAGCGCGTCGCCGGCGTCCGGCAGCCGTCGCCCGAGGTGGGTCAGCGGGTCACCGGGCGAGCCGGTCGCGAGTTCCGGGACGGTGATCGACTCGTCCGTCGCCCGGACCCGGGAGGTGGTCTCGTGCAGGAACGACCGCTGGGCGTCGCTCGCGGTGTCCGGCAGGGAGTACAGCGTTCCGGGCGTGTCCGGGGACGGGACCGGCGGGAGGATGTCGAGGGGGTCGGTAACGGGCTCGTGCGGCTGTGTCTCGTGTGCCGGTGCGACTTCTGGGGACTCGTTGTCCGGGAAGGCGAGCAGCATCTCCTGCGGCGCGGTGTGAACGACGGTGCGCCCGCCGCGGCTGTCGGTGAGACGCCACCGGCTGCCGGGCGTCCCTTCGCCACCGACGGCCGGTGAGGTGGTGAAGTAGGCGAACTGGTTGTGCAGGATCTGCTGCTCGCCCATGATCACCCCACCCTCGTACCGTCCGTGCACCGTGCTGGCGCCGCCGGACAGGCCGGCGCCGCCGCGCAGGGCGCCGCCGGCCGGCAGCGGTCCTCCCGCCGTCACGGAGGTGTGGAGGGAGCGGCCGTCCCAGGAGTCCGCGAAGGTCGAGCCCATCTCGAACTTCGGCAGGTCGAGCGACTGCGTCGGGCGTGCTCCCAGCGGCAGGCGCTGCTGGGTCTCGGGGCGGTGGTAGGTGAGGTGGCCGTAGCTGTGCAGCGGCCCGGGGTCCAGGCTCAGGGTGACGCCCGGCACCAGCGTGATGCCGTGCGGGGAGGCCAGTTCCCGGCCGGCGTCCCAGGCCGGCATCCGGTCCTGGTAGCCGTTCGTGACGTGCTCCAGGAGGCCGGCCTGGTAGGGCGGCTGGACGGTGCCGATGCGTTCCATGGAGGCCGGCAGGTTCTCGGTGATCAGGTCACGCAGCTCCGGCGGGACCTGATCACCGAGGGCGGTGACGGCGGCGGCCGCCACCTCGGCGAACTGCTGCATCTCGGCGTCGCCCACCCGCACGACGTGCCCCATCTCGCCCCACGGCACCGGCAGGGCCCCCGGCTGCCCCCAGGGCGCGGACGCGGCCGACTGGAGGATGACCCGGCCGGGCGCCCGGCGTTCGGGAGCGGGCGTGTCCTCGACGGTGGAGGCGGCCATCGAGGGGGCGGCCACTCCCGCGGCGAGAAGGCCGTGCGGTAAAGCATTCTCGGGTTGCGGCGCCGAGCCCTGCCGTACGGCGTCGGCGATCTGGTCCACCTTCGCATCGACGGCGAGGATCTCGCCGACCACCCCGGCATCAGGCTCCAGCCCGCGCAGATGCGTCAGCTCCGCCTCGTACTCCGTCAGGGTGGCCCGGTACCGGGCCACGTCGGAGGAGGTCAGCGGGCCGGGCTCGGCGGTCGGAGGGTGTCCTCCGGGTGGGCCGTAGACGGTGTTCAGGAGGTCCCGCAGGTCGGCGATGTCCCGGTCGGCGCGGAACATGCGCTCGTCCTGGACGAGCCCGGCGTAGAAGTCTCGCACGGCGCCGTCCAGGGCGCGCATCCCCTCGCGCACCGCCGTCCGGTCGCGGATCTCGAGGACGGTGGCGGCACCGGAGGCGGTGACGATGCGGTGCAGGGCACTGTCGATCCGGTCGTGGTACTCCTGAGCCCGGTCCGGGCGCAGGCCGAGGTGCTCGCGGACCTCGGCGACCCTCTGAACCCGCTGCGCGACCTCGTACGCCAGGAATGCCGTCAGCCGGCGGCTGCGCTCCTGCCAGGCGGCATAGAGAGCAATGGCGTCCGGAGCGGTTCGGGCTCCGGCCAGGTCGCCGGCGGCGTCGGCAAGATCCCTGACCTCGAGATCGACCGCGGGCCGGGGCCCTTCGAGCACCCGGTCCACCTCGACCAGGGGCTGCGGCTCCGCCACCGCCGGGGCCTGGGCCACCAGTTGCCTGAGGTGCTCCACGGACACGGTGTCGTCAGGGGTCCGCAGGCCGGGTGCCCGCACCAGTCCCGGGTGACCGGCCGTGATCCGGTACAGCACGCTCATGGCCCGCAGTTCGTCCCGGCCGAAGTCCGGACCGTAGACCTCGGCGGCGAGAGCGGCGACGTCGAGAAGGTCCGCCGCGGGCGCCCCGATCGCACCGGCCAGCTCCTGGCCGGTGGGGCGGTCATTCATCCCCAGCTCCCGCAGGCGCTGCATCGCCTGCACGTGCCGGGCGTGCACGCGCCGCGGGCCGGGGCGGCCGAGCCAGCGCATCGCGTCGGTACGGCTCTGGTTCGGGGTGGCCGGGAGGGAGACCCCGGCTGCCAGGTCGTCGGGCAGGCCGGGCCCGAACAGCGCGTGTTCATCGGCCGGGAAGCCCGTTCCAGTGGAGGCGCCGGGCTCGGACAGCGCGTCGGTCCCGGACAGCACCGGGGGTTCGGTCGTGTTGCCCGGTTCGGGCAACAGCATGCTGCGCCTGACCATCTGCGCTGACCGGATGGTGAAATACGCCGCGTTT
>NZ_JAHBAY010000029.1 GCF_018499875.1 Kineosporia corallincola
CCATCCCCCTGGGACCGCGACACCATCAGCGACTTCCATTTCGCACGGCTGCAGCTACTCCCCGGTCTGGGCACACTTCATGGCAGGCACCGCGCCGACGACATTCTCCTGACACTCGAAATCAGCATGCTCCCGTCCTAGCTCCGCCCGGTCCATGAGCCGATACCTCCGGTAACGGGTTCAGATCCCGCTGGACCCATGGCGTACGCCGGAGCATCGCGGTCCGAGGCGAGTCCAGCGAACTTCTCGCTGCCCTGACCCATTCCGTTTCCCCTCGCCTCGAAGCATCGGCCGGAAGTGCCTCAGACGGCAAACTCCCTTCTGTGTGGTGTTTCTTGCCGCTGCTGGGTACGCCGGGATCGATGCGGTTCCTGGTTCTGCCCTGGAAGTCTTGCCTCCCTGGCCCGGGACCGGGCAAGGGGGCGCGGAACATCTTGTCTCGCAAGAGCGGCTCGTCAAGATCTTCCCCGCTCGTCCCCGTTGCCCGGCCGCCCGCCGGGAGGCATGCAACGCCTTCGGTCAGAACGGCCGGTGCCGCACCCGCGGTGCCGTGCCTGTCCCCTCGCACCGAAGGAAACCTGCTGCGTCATGAGCACGTTCGCCGACATCCCTCCCCGCCAGCTCATCCCCAACGACCGCAACCGGGTCATCGCCGAATCCGCGGTCACCGAGATGATGGCCTCCATCTCCGCCCTGGGCATCCTGCAAACCCTCCTGGTCGTCCCCATCAACCCGACCGACCCGACCGACCCGCTCAACCCGCTCAACCCGCTCGACCCGGTCGAGGACCGCACGTCCGGCGAACGCGCCGAGGCCGAGCCGCTGTGGCGGGTCATCGCGGGTCACACTCGCCGCGAGGCGGCCCTGCGTCTGGAGCTGCCGGACGTGCCGTGCCTGATCGCGCAGGACGCCGGTGAGGCCACCGAGCTGCTGCGGATCCTGGGCGAGAACCTCAACCGCAAAGGTCTGTCCGTCCTGGAAGAGGCCGACTACTACCGCCAGCTCGCCCTCCTGGACGTCACCCCCGAACAGATCGAGTCCACCCTCGCCCTGCCCGCCGAACGGGTCCGGTCCCGGCTGGCCCTGAACGACCTGCCCGCCACCGCCCGCCCCCAGGCCGCCGCGGCGGTCGAGGCCGGGACGCTGGACCTGACCCAGATCGCCGCCCTCAACAGCTTCGCCGACGACGACAAGGCCATGGGCCGGATCCTGAAGAAGGACCACACCACCTGGGGCTTCGCCCACGCCCTGGCCGAGGAGACCCGCAAACGCGAACGCCGCGAAACCGTCGACCGGTTGAAGGCCGAACTCACCCTGGCCGGCGTCAAGATCGTCCCCACCCCCAAAAACTGGCCCTACACCTCCCGTGAGGCCGAAGCCTCCACCCTCCTGGACACCGACGGCCAGCCCCTGGACCCCGAGGAAGTGAAGACCAAGCCGGGGTTCGCGGCGTGGATCAACACCGACTACACGCCCCGCGTGATCATCCTCTGCCTGGACCCCGAAGCCTCCGGATACACCCGCACCCAGCGCACCCGCTACGTCCCCGACGCCGAACGCAAAGCCCAAGCCGCCGCCGAACGCGAGCGCATCGCCCACCACGAGGCTCTGGCCGACGCCGCCCAGATCCGCCGGCGGTTCCTCCACGAGAAATACGCCACCGCCAAGACCGCGAAGAAACTCTTCCCCGACGCCCTGAGGTTCATCGCCGCCCGCCCGGAGAAGACACGCATCAGCAACCCCCAGTCCGCCGACCTGGCACTGAGCCTGGCCGGGATCCCGGCCACCCTCGCCAGCCTGGAAGACGCCGCCGCCGGGGCCGGCATGGACCGCCTGCAGCGGATCGTGGTGGCCCGCTGGCTGACCACCTCCGAGAACAACCTGGACTCCCTGACCGCGCAGCGCTGGGACGTGGACCCAGCCGCCGGTGTGGCCTACCTGGACCGGCTGACGGCCGCCGGGTACGAACTGTCCGAAGCCGAACAACGCCTGCACGCCGACATCACCCAACTCGCCAACGCCACCAACGACGAGGACGAGGACGAGGCTGCCGACGAAGACGATCAGGACGACGAGCCCGACGAGAACGACACCATGGACGACCCGAAAGACGATGCGAGTTTCAGTGCGGACGACGCTGAGAGCCCGGCGCCCCGGGACGAGCTGGACGACGAGCAGGCTGCGTCCGAGGTGAGCACCCCGCAGACGGACCCCGCGGGCCTGGACGACATCGCCAAGTCGGCGCAGAAGTTCGAGGCCGTCGCGCCCGCCGGGACCGACGCGGTTCTGGACGAGCTGGTCGCCGCTTCGCACCACTGATCCACACGGGGTGGCCCGAGCCGAACCGGCTCGGGCCCACCCCGCCTCTCCCCCGTTCTCCGCACGCGCATCGCCATGACAGGACGTTGAATCATGAACGCCGAAAACCCTTCCCACCCGCATTCGCCCAACAGCACTCCGTCGGCTCCAGTGCCACGCATCCGCCTGAACGACCCCGCAGCGCTGGTGCATGCTGTTCCGCTGATCCTCGGGATCCAGCACCTCAGCGACGACCTCGTGATCGTCGCTACCCAGGCACGCACCATCGTCCTGACCGCCCGCGTCGACCTCAGCGCGATCACCGAGCACGCGGTGTGGACCTCGATTCACCAGGCCCTGATCAAGGCACCGGCCGACAGCATCCACGTTGTCGCCTTTCCCACTACGGTCAACGACCAGATCCTCCAGCGGGTGCACGCCGACCTGGTCCAGGTGGGCAACGGCCTGCCGACCGGGGTGTCCCTCGGATGGACGATCACCAGCGCCCACGGCCGCTGGTGGCACCACCACCTCCACCAGGCAGCGCCGACCGGCCCCGGAACCCCTGGACGGGACAACCCGTCCGTGGCCATGGCCCTCACTCTCGCCCGGGGCATTCCCGCCGGATCACGCCAGGACATCGACGAGGCCACCGCCCCGCTCCCCCAGCACATCATCGCCGAGGTCCGGCAGGCCCTGACCGCTCTACCGGCCGGCCGCAGCCGATCCCAGCGCAAAACCGGCGCCCAACAGGCTCTGGACGCTCGCCGGGAACGCCCCCTTCGCTGGAGCATCGACGAGGCCGCGAGTGTCCTGGACGCGCTGAGAGACCTCTATGTACGGGACGCGCTGGTGATCCGCTCGGACGAGGAGCACACCTGCTGGACCTGGTGCAGTCTCCTGCCGTACGCACCACCGGCATGGGTGGCCCCGGTCGCCACCCTGGCCGCGTTCTCCGCCTACCAGCAGGGCCACAGCATCCTGGCGCGCTCCGCCCTCACTCGTGCTCTACACACAGACCGCCGTTATACGCTGGCCCAGCTGTTGGGCCGGGCCATGGAATTGGCGATGAGCCCCGAGGACATCCGAGTGAACATTCTTGCTCCCGCTCATGGCGTGACTCAAGGCGAGGATGAGTAGAGGACAGCAGCGGTAAATGGTACAAAAGACTTTGTATTTTAACCGTATCCCAATTGAGCATAGAGATACTGCGCGGTTGCTAAAGCTGATCGAGGACCGAGCCCACCCGGGCCGCTATCTGCAGGTTCCCTCGCTCACCCAGAGTATTCATGTAGTTGCGAGCGTCGTTGACAAGTTGCTCGTCGTCCGAGTTCAAAGCCTGCGCCAAGACCACGGGAGCAGCGTCCCGCATCAGGTCGTGGTGGGTCAGATAATGTGGATCTGGGCGGTCCAGAAGGATTTCAAGGACTCGAAATGACCTGACAGGATCAGTTTTTGAGGCTTCGGCCAACTGATTTCCAATAGAATATTCTTCGCCCGCCAGTGCAGGGTCTAGCGCCGCTAGCTGTTGGAATCTCGGGAGCCACCACTCGGGGCCGAACTTGTTGCTCCGGACGAACCAGCGAAAGCCGCTGAGTTCAGCAATGTCTTCTGGATGATCGACCACGCGCGCGACGCGCAGATCCCAAAGCCTTGCCAGGCCATCGCGGATTGAGCCATCGACATGCTCCGAATGCATGAATGACCAGGCAATGGACCCTATTGCGTGTCCTCGTGTTTCGGCCGAGGCGGTTGCGAAGAAGGCTTCGGCGACCGGATCGTCCATCGACCTGTCATCGCGAATGATGGCTTCTATGAGCCATTCACCGATGCGTTGCACTGGGTCATTCGGGTGCCCTTTCCAACCAACGCGGATCGGCTCGGCTGCAGCGATGACGGACAGCATCGACTGAGAGAGCAGGGCAAACAGATCCGGGTGATAATGGTGAACAGCTATGGCCGTACTGAAAGCGACCTGCTGAGGGCCGGTGATTTCATGATTGTTGCCGAACCACGTCGCACTAGATTCGGTGACCCACGTGCGATCAGCGCGGAGGAGGCGGCCGAGCCCTTCGCCAAGCACTGCGTGCGAGGCACCATGGGAATCATCCCGGTCCAGTTCCTTGACAAGAGCGCGCTTCGCGGCATTGAACCAGGCAGTGCCCGATCCCCAGTTGAGGAGGTAGATCAGCCCGCGCAGGCGCACAGGCCATTGAAAATTCAAGGAAACGGTGAGTGGATCCATGCCGTTTTCGCCGGCGTTGCTGTGGTATTCCTCCCAAGCATCCTCGTCCTGGGCATCATCGATCAGCAGCGAGGCGAACTCCTCCATGGCTTCAGCAGGCAACGGAGAAGTTCGATCCTTGGCAAGTTCTTCGAGCAGTCCCACGGCGGCCTTCTTCACATAACGGAAGTCGCCGTCATCGTCGAGGGCGTCCCCCTCCCTTGGGAACGTCGACGCATTGGCATGGCCAAGAACATCTCTCAGCAGCGTCGCCATCTGGGACAGATCAACTTCTTGTCCGGACTTGAGGGCGGCCTGCCAACCGTCAAGGATGGAACGAAGGTAGATGGGCCGCAATCGCTCGACGAGCCGCGGCATCCCAGCGAGCGCCCTGGGATTCGTGGCCAAAAGGGTTGCTAGCTCCTGGCCTTGACCCGAGTGTGTAGGTTCAGGGCCCCAGCCGGTGGCACTGCTTCGCCATGATTCGAGGTGGGCAAGCAGTTGGGCGGGGCTCATCATCGACATCTCTTGGCTGGAGAGCGGACTATTCGACCCAATCCAGGTCGTTGCACGGCTCACCGGTTCAAGCGGAGAGTCGATGACGCCCCTCAACTCGTCGAGTTCCTGCAGCCTGGACCGGAGAGCCTGAGGGAGGGCGTCTATGCCGATTGCTGACAACATTCGATGGGTCCAAACTTCCTCGCGGTCAGCGAGTTGCGCTTCTTGCTCGCCCTCCGGGACACCCCTCTCGACAATGATGTGACGGACTCGTTCGCGGTAAGCACCCAAGCCGACCACTAATGCCGTTTCGAGCCCCGCCAACGGCTTCGGTGACAGGGTTGCCATGGCCCGCGCCAGTTCCCCGTACTCGATTCGACAGACATCGTCTGTAGACGCCGGTTCCAGCAGTATGTGTGACGATGCTGCGAACAGAGCGCTTCCATGATCGACAGATGCCGTCTTCTTGAGCGCTTCGGCAAGGGCGTGGAGCGTAATCTTTCTCGCCAAGATCATTTTCGAGCGAGCGAGTATCGCCATCGTCGACTCGACATCGGTCGACATTGTCTCGATTGCAAGATCCCGGACCGTGTCGACCAGCGCTTGAAGGACTCCATGAATCGAGTCATCTCGTTTCCGGATCGACTCCCGTTCAATAAACGTGAGGTCAACATCCTGCCCGAAGTGCCCAACCTGGCGTTCGTACGTTTCAAGCCAGGAAAGAACAAGCCCAAGACAACTGCCGCCCAGAGAGCTGGAGAATTCTCGAAGCCCTTCTTCATACCAATATTCGTCAAAGACTGCACTTATCCCATGTCCGGACAGTTTTTCTGGCCTGAAGAGCGCATTGGCGAACCACGTAGCCAGCTTCCGGTCCGTGCCGCCCTGCAGGCTGACGGCCACGCGCACCAGATCACGAGGATTAGTGCGGCGCCCGAAGCCTTTAGGGGTCCACGACTTGAAGACGGGCCCCAGTCTTTCCACTTCGCCCGGAGGCACCTTAGCCGAAATCTCAAAAACTCCACGACGAACCCACGAGTTGCTACTCTGAGCCACGCCGAGGACGACATCCATGACCTCTCGCGGAACCGCTTCGGCAACACGAACCAAGTATTCCATTTCGGGCCAGTAGGCTTCCTGAATCAGGTTTCCATCCATAATGGACGGTTCTAATGGAGGGCTAAACCCCCCTGCCTTAGCAAGAGGCCCGACCCAGTACGGGTTCTCTAGACCCTCAAAGAAGACCTGCCGTAGCTGCGGCGTCGTGACCTTCCGCAAGAGGGCCTGAACTTCACTGTCCGCGGGAACCTTGTACATGGGGATTCACTCGCCCCCGTTCGTAGTCGCATTAATCTCGGCGAGCAGATCATGAATAGACTGGACATTGTCGAAGAATGCGCGTGTTCGGGCCTCGATAAGATCTTCGACGACACGGATATTATCAAGGATAACATCGACGCCCGGCAGTTCGCGTCGATCGTCATGGTTGCGGTCGAGGTGTGCCCATCCGACAAAAAATTTCTGGGCCTTCTTCCAATGCTCGATTACGGGACTGATCTCTTCGGGATCCCCCGTGATGAAAGCGGCCGCGTTCTTGTTGTTGCGGCCTTCTTCCTTCACTTGCGCACTGATGATATCCGCGAACGTTTGGGCAAGTTTCTTGGGAACGGGAATCAGTTCTTGATCAAGTCTCAGATCAACACCGGGGTATTCGGCCGACAGACCTGGGAGGCGCGCAAGAAGCGCACCCGAGGACGGCTTCGGCCTGTCGATCACAATCGTGCTCATAGCGGAAGGCAGTCCGTTCATCAACTCGCGCATGCAGTGGCACACCACAGCGACATGCGCAGCCTCACATCCGGGCACCGGCCCGGAAAGAAGAGTGAGCAGCCCGGTGCGATAGAGACCGGCCAACTTCGAGCTCCGTCCTGCCAACGCCTCAACGAGGCCTTGCTGGCGCGGATCTAACTCCGGGGGCTTCTCCGTCATCGAGGGTCTAGCTTAATGACTCTGCGGAGTCGGCCGGCGCTCCGATGACCTCCGGTCTCACGTAGCAGCCGATCCGATGGTTCTTCTGCCAAACACGCCACCGAGCTTTCCTATCGCTCGTATCAGGGCCTTGTCCAGCGAGCTCAGGCGTCCGTAGCGTCCATGGGGTACTAAGGACGCCATTACGTCGGACTGCCGGAGCGGAATCCATCGCGTCGGGGCCCAGCGGCGGAGCCGCTGCTCAATTCCTAGAGCTGGACGGCAAGGCGGCCTCGCAGCCGCGCCCCGTCAAGCCCGCACCACCACCTGCGTGGTTGGTGGGCCGGTCCGTTGGCACTCGAGTTACTTCAGTTCGTCGATGGCGTGTTCTGCTTCGGCGAGTGTTGCGTAGGGCCACTTCGCTGTTTTCGGGCTGAACACCTTCGTGTTGCTCACCGCCGATCGCGGGATGGGCCCGTCGAGCGTGTATCGGCCCGTGGCTCCGGGGCGACCGGAGTCGTCCCGGTACAGTGCCCAGCCTTTCGCGGCGGCCCGTTCCCGAGCGGCTTTGAAAGCATCGTCCTGCATGGATCCTTCTCCTCAGGATGAGCCCGCGTCGGACCCATTGACAGCGAGTGTACCCGGCACCGGAACAAGCCGCGACAGTGCAACTCTCGACGCAACTCTAGGCCTGCTCGTCATCCGGGACTGTCCGGTTAACGGTGTAACGGGGTCCGGCCTGACCTGCCGAGCTTGATCGTTCGGCGGACAGGAGTAGGACATGTCCGACACCATCGAGCCCATGACGGGGGCTCAGAGATCGACGAGTGGCGATAGTCAGGAGCATGTTTCGGGTGATGCTGGTGAGGCCATCGGGACTTTCCTGGCGTGTGAGGACCAGCAGCGGCTGGCGGCGGATCTGGTCGCGGCGGCGAAGGCTTCCGGCGCTGATCTGGTCGGCCCGGACGGGCTGATGGCCCAGCTGACCAAGCGGGTCCTGGAGGTCGCGCTCGAGGCCGAGATGAGCGAGCACCTCGGCTATGACGCCCACGATCCCGAGGGCCGCAACGGTCGCAACTCCCGTAACGGCCGGCGCTCCAAGACCGTCCTCACCGGGGTCGGGCCGGTCGAGATCAACGTGCCGCGCGATCGCGACGCCTCCTTCGAGCCGGTCATCGTCAAGAAGCGCCAGCGTCGTCTGGACTCGATCGACCAGATCGTGTTGTCGCTCACGGCCAAGGGTTTGACCACGGGCGAGATCAGCGCGCACTTCGCCGAGATCTACGGTGCGAGTGTCGGCAAGGACCAGATCTCGCGGATCACCGACGCGGTGATCGCCGAGATGGTCGAATGGCAGAACCGTCCTCTGGATCGCGTCTATCCGGTGGTCTTCGTCGATGCGCTGATGGTCAAGATCCGCGATGGAAAGGTCACTAACAGGCCGATTTACGTCGCGATCGGCGTCACGGTCAACGGCGAGCGAGACATCCTCGGACTGTGGGCCGGCGAGGACTCCCAGGCTGGTGAAGGAGCGAAGTTCTGGCAGCAGGTTCTGACCGAGATCAAGAACCGTGGGGTCGAGGACGTCCTCATGCTCGTGTGTGACGGACTCAAGGGCCTGCCGGCCTCGGTGAGCAACGTCTGGCCGAGCACGATCGTCCAGACCTGCGTCGTTCATCTGCTGCGCAACAGTTTTCGCTACGCACCCCGCCAGGCCTGGGACAAGCTCGCCAAAGACCTGCGGCCCATCTACACCGCCGCCACCGAGGCCGCGGCGGCCGAGCGACTCGAGGACTTCGACGAGATCTGGGGACACCGATATCCGGCGATCACCAGGCTCTGGCGCAGCGCCTGGGCGGAGTTAACGCCGTTCCTGGCCTTCGACGTCGAGATCCGGCGGATCATCTGCACGACCAACGCAATCGAGTCGCTCAACGCCCGCTACCGCCGCGCCGTGAACGCCCGCGGGCACTTCCCGACCGAGCAGGCCGCGATGAAATGCCTGTACTTGGTCACCCGTTCCCTGGACCCCACCGGACGGGGTAGGGCAAAGTGGGTGGTCAGGTGGAAGCCCGCACTCAACGCCTTCGCCAACACATTTGAAGGCCGCCTGACCCCCAGCACCACCAACTAATCAACGCTGGGCCGCGTTACACCGGCAATCGGATAGTCCCGGGAACGACGCGGTGGTGGGCCCGCGCGATATGGCGAAGGCTGGATTGCCTGAATCCCAATCTCCAGCGATGCAATGTTTCATCCGCCGGAAATGGCATCTGAAACCGGTGCCGTGCTCTGCGTTCGTCTATTTCGTTGGCGGATGCACCTTCCGGAGCGCGGGCGATGCCCAGTGAGGGCATTGAAGGGGATGAGTGGGGCTCCTACGTCGCGCTATTCGTACGACAGGGACGAACGTGGGATCGCCTACGGGACGCGAGTCCTACGGCGACGGAGTGCTCGTAGTAGTCGCCGGAGTCGCGCCCGGCCACGGAGAGCGGGAAAGCCGTTCACAGGGCGAAGGAGCACAGGTGATCTGGACACTCAAGAACGGGGAGGTATGCGAAATGCAGAGCGCCGAAACAGTTCTGGGTGTCCTACGTGAGCGCGGCCGACAAAATCTGCCGCTGGAGGAGGTGTATCGCCAACTGTTCAACCCGCAGCTCTACCTGCTGGCCCACGGCCGGATCTACTCCAATGGCGGAGCGATGACGCCGGGGGTTACCGAGGAGACCGCCGACGGCATGTCGACGGTGAAGGTCGGACGCATCATTGATGCGATGCGCCACGAACGCTACCGATTCTCGCCATCACGCCGCGTCCATATCCCGAAGAAGAACGGGGCGACGCGGCCGCTGGGCATGCCGACATGGTCGGACAAGCTCGTCGGGGAAGTGATCCGCCTGATCCTTGAGGCGTACTACGAGCCGATGTTCTCCGACCGATCACATGGGTTTCGCCCCGGAAAGGGATGTCACACGGCCCTGACCGAGGTGGCGCTCACCTGGACCGGGACCACGTGGTTCATCGAAGCAGACCTACGGGACTGTTTCGGGTCTCTGGATCACGACATCATGCTCACGATCCTGGGTGAAAGAATCCACGACAAGCGGTTTCTCCGGCTGGTGCGCAACATGCTCCAGGCCGGGTATCTGGAGGACTGGGTCTGGGGAGCGACGTTCTCAGGGGCCCCCCAGGGCGGCGTAGCCTCGCCTGTCCTCTCCAACATCTATCTGGACCGGCTGGACAGATTTGTCGAGGACGTCCTCATCCCTGAATACACCCGAGGAGGGCGCAGGAAGTTCAATCCTGCCTACCAACGGTTGACCGGAGCGATCGAGCGGGGCCGCAAACGCGGTGACCGGGCCGGGGTGGCCAGCCTGCGAAAGCAGCGCCGGACCATGCCGAGCCTGGACATGCATGACCCCGGCTACCGGCGGCTGCGATACATTCGCTACGCCGATGACCATCTCCTCGGGTTCACCGGCCCCAAGGCCGAAGCCGAGCAGATCAAGAGTCGTTTGACCCAATTCCTTCGACATGAGCTGAAACTCGAACTATCGCAGGAAAAGACTCTGATCACCAACGCCCGCTCACAAGCGGCACAGTTCCTCGGCTACGACATCTGCGCTCACAGCGACGACACCAAGGGACGACGGGGGCGCCGGTTCACCGGCGGCTTCATCAAACTCAGTGTCCCGCCGGCAGTGATCAAGGCCAAGAGCGCCCCCTATCGTCGGCACGGTAAACCCGCTGCCCGCCTCGATCTGGTGAATCGTGATGACTACAGCATCGTCGCCACGTTCGGGGCGCAATACCGGGGCATCGTCCAGTACTACCTGCTCGCCGGGAACGTCTACCGACTGAACCGGCTCGAATGGGCCATGCAGACCGCGATGCTGAAAACCCTGGCCACGAAACACCGCACGCCCGTGTCACGACTGATCGTCCGTCACAAGACCAAAGTCGTCACACCGCAAGGGCTCCGCACGTGTTTCGAGGCCACGGTTGACAGGCCCGGCAGGAAAGGACTGGTCGCGCGGTTCGGAGGGATCCCGCTGAAGCGGAACAAGACCGCGGTCATCCGCGATCGCATCCCCAACCCCCTACGCCAACGAGAAGTCACCAGACGACTGATCCGAGGCCGCTGTGAACTCTGCGAGAACACGGAAGACATCCAGATCCATCAAATCCGTCGACTCGCCGACCTCACAGGGACGGGAAGGACAAGGCACCTCTGGGAAGAGACGATGGCAAGGAAACGCAGAAAGACATTGATCGTCTGCGGTCCCTGCCACAGCTCGATTCACGCGACCTTGCCAGCACAACCACGGAAATGATCACTGGAGAGCCGGGTGCGGGGAAACTCGCATGCCCGGTTCGGCGGGAGGCCGCGCGGAAAAGGACCCATCCATCGGG
>NZ_JAHBAY010000030.1 GCF_018499875.1 Kineosporia corallincola
ACTCAAGCCCCGGAACGCTACATCCCTGTATCAAACAGGGATTCATGTCATTATTCAGGGAGCCCGGGCATTGTCGTCAACCGGTCCCTGACTTGGCCTTGGGCGCCTGCCTCGTCACAGCGAGACGACCTGGACCAGGTCTTCGAGGCCGCGAAAGTCGTCCGGGTTGCGGGTGTAGAGCTTGGCCTCGTGGGCGTGCGCGGTGGCTGCGATCATCAGATCCAGGACCCGACTGCGGGGCTGTCGGCCGATCTCGACCACCCGGGCGGCTAGGCGCCCATAGCTCTCGGCCACTGCGTCGTCGACAGGTAGCGGGTCGAATCGCCGCTGTAGCGCGTTCATCCGGGCCAGTCGCTGGGCACGGGCGTCGGAGGTCTTGGCGACCAGGATCCCGAACTGCAACTCGGCCATGCTGATCACGCTGATCGCCAGTCGTCCGGGGATCGGCTCGACTCCCTCGGCGATCAGGACACTCGTGTCGAGCACCCCGCGTTCCATCACTTCTCCCATGGATCGACCAGGGACTGATCAACAAGATCGCGATCAGCTGGCCAGTCGGGATCCACAGGACGCTGAAAGATGTCAGCCATCTGTTCCCAGCTGACCCAAGATCTGGACCCGCTCAAGGGCCCGAGAACTGCGGCCGGCCGGCCGGCCACCGTCACGGTGACCTGCTCTCCGTTCTCGGCGCGGCGCACCAGGTCACTGGCGTTCTGACGAAGATCGCGCAGTCCGATCTCTTTCATGAGCACATGGTAGCACTTGTGCTACCGATGGCAATCGGCTCACCTTGTCAACAGCCGCAGCGGTTATCATTCATTGCCGTCACGGCCATCGCAGCTCGCGAAGCAGTCTGACCGGTCAGCCCGGCAACTTTAACTCCGAGAGGGCTAACTCCTGGAGCGGTCACGAGGCCAGCTCGAAGGGTCTGGCGACGCTGATACGGACCTGGATCTTGCCCGGCATCTCAAGGAGCGGCAGGTCATCATCACCTGCGACCACAAGACGCTGTCCCTCTCCGAAGGGGAGCAGAAGTCGGCGAAGTGAACTGAACGACTGGCTTCGTCGGCCTCCGGCCAAGCCCAAACGAGAAACGGATTCGATCTTCCAGTGAAGATCGAATCCGTTTCAAGAGGGTTACCCTGTGTCCGAGGGGGGACTTGAACCCCCATGCGCTACATCCCTGTATCAAACAGGGATTCATGTCCATTATTGAAGCGAGTCAGAGCGTGGCCGTCAACTGAATCTGGTGCTCCTACGGGCAGTCAGCCTCGCGCCCGGGAGACCACCTTGACCAGGTCTTCATGGCCGCGGAAGTCATCTGGGTTGAGGGTGCAGAGCTCGGCCTCACGGGTCGGCGGTAGTTGTGCTCGGAGGATCCAGGGGACGCGGTTGCGAGGCTGCCGACGCCGATGTCGACTACAGGGCGGGCAACCAGGCGCCCGTAACTCTCGGCTACAGCATCGTCCTACTGGCAAGGGATCGAATCCGCCGTTGCAACGCTTACCCAAGCCAGTCGCTGGGCTCGGGCATCGGATCTCTTGGCGACCAGGATCCAAACGGCAGGAAATGATCGCGCACTGGAGGCGGCGCACCCCAGCGGACGAAGCCTGCTCTTACCCGCCTCCCACCCCCGCGCCTGCAGCCCGCAACAGCCGCACCAAGACTTTCACGATTGAGCGCGTAGAAGCCCGGAAGGCCCCCGGCCACGCTTGCGGCGGGACGTCATTCCAGTCATGGACCTGTGAGTCGCATACTCGTGGCGGGGCCGCCTGCGAGACTGATGGCATGTTCGAGGGGATCGAGTTCGCAAGAGACGACGACGGCTGGGAGTACCGGATGGGGTGCCGGTTCGCCACGCCAGACGAATGCGACAGCCTAGGCCGTCAGGTGGGTCTGGCCACACGATCGATGATGACTGACTCCGTGCTGTACGACGCCTTCGTGCTCGCAGCTGACAAGCAGGGCCGGATCGTGAACCACGAGATAGACAGCTGGTACGAGAAGCAGGTGACCGAGGTGATGCGCGACGAGGATGACGATTCCAGCTGGTCGCTGACCTACGACCGCTTCACCTTCGGGGTCCTCGTGGACTCGCAGCTGCGTCTGGTGGCTGCCGGCTATCTGGCCACGCGTGGCAATGGCGACAGCGTCAGCTACCGGCTCACGCTTCCGTCGTGACGGAACCGCGCCCGACGAACGACCTCGACTATGAACAGGGAATACTTCTGGGACAGGAAGTGTGGGAGGTCGCTGTCGAGCCGGACCACCGCTCCTACAACTTCGTTGAGCCCCTCACCAAGGTGATGCTGACCATCGGCTACCGCGCTGCCCTTCTGAAGCCGCCCATCGTTGACCTTGACCGCTTTCACCGGGGGGCGCTGGCCGGTTTGGCTGCCGCCGCAGCACAGCGAAGTCAGCCGATTGAGGCCCATGCCAAGCAAGCGCTCTGCGACCCAACGTCTCCACGGGGAATGTGCCCGTACTGCGAGGCCTACCACGGCTACGTAGCAACCATCCTGGGAGAACGACAACGCTGGAACGCCCAACTCGACAATTCAGCCAACGTCTTTGCCATCACCCCTGGCATGAGCCAGAAGATCCACACGCTGACATGCCCATCAATCCGCACGATCATCAAGCTCGCAGAACAAGAGATGGCCGAGGCCACCCCGCAACAGGCGCTGGAGGACCTGCTCGACGCACGGTGGCCAACCGCACTAGACCGAACCGCGGCCGTGAAGCTGAACCGGCATCGCTGCCGGATCTGTGCACCGGACATCCCTGCAAAGGTCACACGACAGCCGGCTGCCAAGGGCGCCAGGGGCCAGTTCCAGACGGAAAGCACGACCGACATCACCAACCCGATGGAGGCAAGTCATGATTGATGACTCTTGGACCCCTTCCGGAAGACCAACAAGACGCGCGCCACGCCCAGGACGCAGCCTCTCCGTAAGCCGTCCGCGCACGTCAGACGAGATCAGGACATCCGCGGTGAGCGACCAAAATGGTGAAGGGATCGTACGTAGCCGGTAAGACCATACTTGTTGGACGGCTCATCGCACTGCTGACTACGCTGATGGCGAGCTTCACGCTGATCGCTTCGTAGCCCACATCACTTGGACGCAACGGCAACCCGTGCCTTGGGTCGGGCCTGCCGATCGGCCTCAATCAAAGGTCTCTCACAATCATGAACACCAACGTAGTAGCGGTCTTTGAACTTCCGGTGCCCATCTGGCTGATGAGCGACAGCCTCAACACGATCTACCCCACCGGCTACGGCGACCTCAAGTTCAACGTCCTGACGCCTGATGGCCGACCACCTGTCGGCGGACCACCCGATGTTCCCGCCATCCAGCAAAAGTTTAACCCGTCCGGCCCGCAGATCGTGTGGGCGCTGGAATATGGTGCCCACATTCCCGATTCGCTTCGCCCGGCAACTGCACTTCATCGCATTGCCGTAGCTGAGGTGACGGGCCCAAGCTACGATCACATACACTGGTTCACGCTCGAACATCAGCTCGCCGAATACGTCAACCAATGGTTCGACGATGTCCGCACCTGGGTCGAAGTCCTCACCGGCCAAGACCTCGATCCCAATCATCGTGTCTACGATGCAGAGGCAGTTGGAACGGGGTTGACCTTCATCGATCCGTCCGACAACGACGCCCTGGGTATGAAAATCACCACGCCTCACATCATTCCCCTTCAGCAGCAGGAATGGGCCGACATCCTCCTGTATGTCCGAGACGGAAGGGAGCCACCCCTCGAAGAGATCCTAAGCCGGGACGCGCGGGCCGCACACAGACGAAGCGCCGACCGACGCGCGATCATCGATGCCGCTACGGCTCTCGAAATCGCCCTCGGCCGACATGTACGTAGTCGTACCGACCTGCCAGAAAATCAACAAAAGCGGATCAACGAGCGGACAGCGCTCGGCACTTATGTCTCAATCGCCAAGGAGTCTGACCTCCAGTTCGCCGTTTCGGTTGAACGACTGACCTGGCTGAACGGTCTCCGGAACAACGCCGCTCATCGCGGCGCAGCACCGAGTCATGAGGAAGCAAGCATTGCAATTCAGATAATGATGAAATTCCTCGGATCTCATGGACAAATCCGCCGGACCCGTGAACCCGAACCTGACGGCGGGGAATTGACTCCGATCATTCACGAGTAAGGATCACTCGATTCTCATCGGGCTGTTTTCGATCCTATTCTCTCTTGTCGCTGACCAGGGGCATGCCTTACTGGCCGGCGGCGAGTCGTTTCCGGGCCTTGTCCAGCAGGAAAGAGACGTTCCCAGCGGTTAAAGGCGTGCTGCTGCCTGCAGCAGGTTGGACAGGCAGCGCGGAATTCGACGCGTCCCGCCCTCACCCCTTGAGATCGCCGATCGCTTGGAGGCGGACATCGAGGCTTGCCCTCATGACGGGACATGGCCAAGACCGTCCCTCCCGACGTCCGGTCGGGTCGAGCTAGCTCGGAATCCTTCTGTCGTTTCAGCGGGGCATGTCGGAAGCATTGGACTACGACGTGGGGACGTCGTCATGGATCAACTGCCAGATCATTTTCCAGGCGGTTCGCTGTTCGGCAGTTCCTGTGTCTAGGTCCTCTGCTGCCAGCGCGTCCAGGATCGAGCGGGCTTCTCGTGGGTATCCTGTCTTCGCCTTGTGGAGGGCCGTGAACAGTCCGACACGGGTACAGAAGTTCATGGTCGAGTTTGTTCGACGCTCCTGGACTGGCGGCCAGGCGAGTACTTCGGCGAGCAGGTCCAGCGGGCCAGCTTGGCCTCTCATAATGGGTTCAAAAATCTCCAATCCGAGATTTGAAAAGTATTCCTCAACAATCCAGGGGTAGGCGCAAGCTTCGCCGTACAGGCTTCGCAACTCAGAGAACGCGATGCTCGCCTCAGCCCATTTCTCTTGCCCGGCCAATGCCTGGATGAGGCTACTGTGGGTGTCGATTTCCGTTGCTCCCACGAGTGACCGAGACGCCAAAGCTTCTCGACACGAGAGCTCAGCTTGACGAAAATCGCCGTCGCGGAGAAATTCTTCAGCTTTCTGTGAGGCCATCATGGTGTCGATCAGCGGGGTGCTCTCAAACCGTTCGAGGATGCTTTGTGATCGAGTTTTGAGAGCGGAGAGCACCGATGGCACGAACTTCTGCGCCAGCGGCCTTTCGAGCATGTCCCTTACGGCAAATGCCAGATAGATAGACCCCGCTGAGGCGTCTTGACTTGACTCCTCCGCGTATTGGAGGGTCTCGTTAAGTTTGAGGGCAGCCTCGTCGTAGGTCAGGGAATGTGCGCTGGGCGTGTGAAGAAGTATGTCAATCAATTGAACTTGCGTCTGCGCGATGAGGAATCGGTTAGGCGGCTGAAGTTTCCCCAGAAGAATCAATTCGAACTTGAGCAAGAGTTCCGCCATGTCTGACTGGCCTCGACGGCGGTAAGCGGCAGCAAGGTTCCCGTACAGACAAGCGATCCACTCATGATTCAGGCCTCGATCGAAAAGGTGGTGAACGAGAACTCGCGCGTGGGTGGACAGGATCTCGGCTCGTTCCAAACGGTTGAGGTCTAGTGCAGCCGATAGCCAGCGGTCGACCTGACGGGCCAGGCTGCCTAGGACTGTGGCTGTGTGGGGTGTCTGGCCGATGCGGTCTCGTAAGAGGGCCTGAATAACGGAATTCATAGTGATGGTGTGGTCCACGTCGGGCACACGTTCGCCCTCGGTGGGAGGAATCTCCAGGTCGTAGGAGACCAGCGAGTAACGTCGTAGCTCCCGCACGACTTCGCCCATCCGGAACATGGACGGGTCAACAAAAATGGGTGCAGAGTGTCCCGCATCTTCCAGGTCGTCGAGTACTGTGCCGCCCAGCAGATGGACAGGGATCTGCCGGGATGCCAGGAACGCGCCTAGGTGAAGGATGCCGTGGGCCAGGCGTGCATATAGGTATCTCTCTCCCACTTCTCGTTCCGGGAAAGCGCGGGATTCCAGATCGTCGATGCTAAGGGCTAAAGCGGCGGCCAGAGTCCGGGGGTAGGCCGGTGGGAGGGAATCGGTGTCTGACAGCGTGCGGCTCGTGAGGTCGCTCAGGTATCCATCCACGTCGGTGAGCGCGATGGCGCAGCTGTCGAGGTAGCCGGTGGCCAATTCCATTGCGAGGGGCCAGTTTGCCAGCGCGGCCGTGAGTCGCTGAATCTCGCGCCGGTGGGTGCGGCTTTCCGCGGCGCTCAGGTGCAGGCGTCGGGCTACGAGGTCGGCGCTTTGCGCGTCGGTCATCGCGCTGACCGTGATGGAGGTCGCGTTGCCGTATCTGGCGATCGCATTGGTCGAGGTGACGATTATGTCACCGCGTCCGAGTTTTGGGATCCATGGCTGGGCCGCTCGGTGGTCGCCGACGTTGTCGAAGACGAGAGCCCACCGTCCGGGCAGGCGGCTGAGGTCGGTGTGGACCTCATCGCGGACCTGGGTCGGAGGGTCATGGAGGGCACTGGCCCTGGGTGAACCCTGGAGGTATGAGCGGATGCGTTGGAATGAGGCCAGTAGTGAGTCTTCGCTCTCGGCGTCGATCCAGAACAGGCAGTCGTAGCTGTCGGAGCGATCGGCGAGGAAGGCGGCAGCGATACTGGACTTCCCAATCCCGGACAGCCCGGTCAGGATCACGCGACGGACCTCGTCTCGGCCAGCCGGTTCCAGGGCGGCGACGATCTGCGAGAGGAGCTCAGGGCGGGCAACGTCCGGGATCGGTGGGATCGACCCAACCAGAACACCCCAATCGCGGTTGCGAAAGGTCCGGGCCAGTGTCTCGGGCTCGATGAGCAGGTGCTCCCGTAACTGATCCATGGTGAACCTGGCTTCGCCTTCGTCCGCAGCTCGACGAAAGATCTCCGATACCAGGTACCCAGTCATCAGCGCTGCCGACTGCTCGCCCATACCCAGTCGCGAGACATTGCGGTAGTGACGGAGGTACTCGCGCAGCGTCTGGCGGATCTGTGCGTCGTCCCGGGTATCGAACAGCACCCGGCATCGGCCCAACCGCTCCATTTGGATGACATCGAGATCTGAGACTTGCGTCAGGCGCCTTGGGGCCCCGGCCAAGATCGTAGTCAGGACATCGCGCAGGGCGTGCGGATCGCTGCCGTCAGAGAGGGCAAGAGCGAGCTGACGCGCTTGCGGGGTAGGCGTGGCATTGGTCAATAGCTGGTATTGGTCGGCCTCGTAGTCGGACGTCAACGAGGCGACCACAGTGAAAACTTCCGCTGCGCTCATAGTGGCGCCTGCTGACCGAGCTTTGACCTGGGCGGCCAGATGACAGCGGCCTTCGTGGTCGAGTACATCGAAGTCAACAGCATCCACCTGCACGGCGGCGTCGGATTGAACCGGGCCCTCGATCCGGGCGCTTGCGATGTGTGGATCACCGATCAGGGTGAGCATGGATTCCAGGGTCCGCAGATACTGGTACTGGAAACCCCTGGCCGCGATCCGGCCGCCGTCAGGCACTCTCCGCCTCCTTTGCCCTGGGGTCATGCGTGCTCCGTCGATCGTTCTCATGCACGGTCACGACCGCTGACCTTCGTGCGGACGGCAGGTTCTGATCACGAGCCTCCCCGCTGTGCTGGCCCCGGTTGTCTCCTGTCGGTGATGTCTGTGCCGTCGCCGCGACCCGATGTCGGGTCGTCGGCTCCACGGTCTTCCCACACGACGACTGTACGAGGGACCACCGACAATGATGATGGAAGGGCGTCCCGGGGGCTCTGACCTCGCCACTGACTGTCGCTCTGCTGGGCTGGCTTCAATCTGTTCTGTCGGGTCCCGGGAACGCACGTACCAGGCTCACGGCCGTGGTGGGCGCGCCTATCCTAGGCGTTGGCCCTGCTGGTCGAGCTGTTCCGGATGGCTCCCGCCGGGGTGGAGCACTCCCGTCTGATGCTCCTGAGCCCCACCAGCCGCCCAGTGAGGTGCTGGAACTGTGCATGGAAGCAGAGGTTGTCGACCTGATCGCGATGCGGGACCTGGCACGGGAGCGCCTGCTGCCCGCTCTGCCCGTCGGCCCGGTCCACACCGGGATGACGTTCGACGGCAGCCGGGAAATGAGCGCCGACGCTGACCTCATCGCCGGCGGTGTCCAGCTTCCTGCATACTGGGGACAGAAATCCCAACTTCCATCGTGACTCATGTAACGCAATGTCAACCGCCGTCACATCCGAGATTGACACGCCAGATCCGGTCTCGGATGAGACAGGCGGCGCGTGACTCAACGGCAGGGCTGCTCTGCGCATGTCTGGGTTGCTCGACAAGGACGAACCGGGGGGGCGTTACTTGAAAGGACGCGCGGCAAGAGCGGTCAGGCGAAGTCGATAGCTCGTAGGATCCTGTCAACGAAGAGGGACCAGGAGGAGCGAAGAGGCGTGAGCGAGCCGCGGGCGGAGTTCTCCAAAGCGACGAAGGAGTTTCTGGCCAAGCGAGCTGGATACCAGTGCTCGGTGTTGAACTGCGGTCGGCTGACCACGGGACCGGGACCTGGCCCCGGTCAGGTCGTTGACATCGGCATGGCGGCGCATATCTTCGCGGCAGCTGCGGGCGGCCCTCGTGGAACTGGAGGCCTGTCGGCGAGCGAGCGCAGTTCAGCCGAGAACGGCATCTGGTGCTGTTACGACCACGGAAAGTTGATCGACTCCGCCAAGGGAGACGTCATTTCCGCCTTGGACCTTCGAGCGTGGAAACGGCTTCACGAGGCACGTAAAGGCGCCGAGGTTTGCGGTGGTCATCCCACCGATCGTTTCGGCTTCGTGGATCGCGTCAACGTGCGATCGGCGCCCGTTCTCGGCAGCCGTCAGTTCGAATTGGGTATGCGTAACATCATCACCGGTCCGAACGGTAGCGGAAAAACAGTACTCACGAGCCTTATTGGAAGTGTCGCGCGGCCAGACATCATGAGGAGCATGGCGAGGCGGGCGGACCTGTCGCTCAAGGTTAAATGGTTCGATCCGGCCCCGCATGAAGTCGAGAACATCAGTGTCGATGGGAATATCCGGCAAACCTACGACGGTTCCCGTGTCCCGTTCGTGGCTCGGCCATACAAGACCATCCACATTGCTTCCGCCGACGGGAGCGACCTGGCGTCCATGCAGCGCCTGTGTCAACTGTTCGATCTAAATACGACTGCCATGCAAGCACTCTTGGAAGAACTTCCCGAACACAGTCAGATACTCCGAGAGGTAACCGTTGTTGCGGAGAGGCTCTCGTACACGGTGGAGCGCGTTGGCGCCGGAGTCCGCTCTGGGCCGCCGCATCACCTCTTCGGCCGTCACGAGGCAGCGCTGGTCCTCACCGAGTTGGCAGCACTTCATGCCCGATACCACTCGCAGATCGAGCCAACGTTCCTCCTGCTGGACGAGCTTTTCGACATGGCTCCGGGGGCGCCAACCGTCGATCTGTTCGAGCAAATCGAGCGCATCGCCCCACACGCCCAGGTAGCCGTGGTGTCTCACGCGCCCTGGGTCATAGACCGGTGCTCGACCTGGACCAAAACGGAGCTTTCGCGAGTGGACTGGGATCGCTCGGTCGATGCCAACCGGTTCGATGCTTCCATCGAGAGTAGTTAACCGGCGCGTCGTAGTGCCATCCCGTCGTTCTGTTGCCCGGGCGCAGGTCATCACTGCTCAGCACGCTGATCACCCCGCCGGGGGTGGTCCGGAACTGCGGCCACCAGTGCCCTGGTCCTTCTCCATCGGGAGCGTGCCCATACAAAATGATGTTGGGTCGGCCGCGCAGCGAGGTGCCCGATGGAT
>NZ_JAHBAY010000031.1 GCF_018499875.1 Kineosporia corallincola
CGAGCGAACCATCAGTGGTGACGACAGTTCCACGATCAACGAGAAGACGCGCCCGCCGACGGAATCCGGGTCCGAGGTCGACATTGCCGAGTCCGCGTTCGCCCGCCCCTCCACCAGTGGTGGCGAACGCTCGGTCGATGTGCGGGCCGGCCGTGACGAGTTCGGTGAAACGACTCCGCTGCTGGGCGAAGGCACCCGGCAGAGGGATCTCAGTGAGACCAGCAGCCTGAACTCTGACGGCGCGTCGATCAGGCAGCCTCCCGTGCAGGCCACCGACTTCACCAACCTCCCTGCCACGCAGAATCGCTCCGGGCAGAACGCGACGGCGGGTGCCGAGGGGCCGGTGCCGGTGACGTCGGTCGAGTCGGTGCGGCGCGCCGTGGGGGACGACGCCAGTTTCGTCTCCCGCGACAGCGACGGTGAGCCGATCGAACCGCTGGGCGGCAGGGACGAGGCGTCTTTCGAGACCGACCCGAACGCACCGCTGCTGGCGGGGAACGACGGTCCCTCGGTGGCCGGTGCCCGCGAGCGGACCGGGGACGAAACGGTTTTCGGCGCCACCGTCACCCCGGATGGGAGCCAGGGCCGTTCTGCCGGTGAAACCATCCGTACCGCAGCGGAAACCGGACGGGCCGCTACGGGAAGCGGGCAGGGAGTCTCCGGGACCGCCCGGGTTCCGGAGAGTGGAGCAGCCTCCCGTCCCGCTGACAGCACCCGGACCGGCACCACGAACGCGCAGACCAGGACCACCGGCGGCGACGCCGTGCCCACGACCTCCGGCACCCGCGCGGCCGAGGTCCGGACCGCGGACCGGCCGGCCACCGAGAGCGGCGATGCCGTGCCCGGGACCGCGCGTGCTGCGACCACAGCCGACAGGCCCGCAACAGCGGCCGACGGCCCTGCGACCGTGGCCGACCGGCCCGCGACCGCGGCTGACGGCCCTGTGACCGTGGCCGACCGGCCCGCTACCGGAAGCGACGGCGTCCCCACCGGACCGGAGCGTTCCTCCGGCAACCCGGCCGATGCGCCCGGCGACGTGGCGCAGCCGCCGGCGGTGCCCACGAACCGAGAGGCGCTGCCCGCCGACGCGCTGGGCCGACCGGCCGGGGGCGATCGGCGTCAGATGATGGTGGAGACCGTCACGGAGGCGTACCGGGCCCGGCTGGCGAGCGAGGAGGCGTACACCTTCGCGTCGTCACAGGCGCGCGACGGTTTCAGGGACGTCGTCTCCCAGGTTCGCGACGAGCGCGCGGAGGCGCTGCCGGCCGGCGAGCGCGAGGCCTACCGGGAGCAGGCTGATGCGGCGCGGGAGAACCTGTGGAAGGAGATCGATTCCGAGCTCAAGGCAGACTATTTCGCGAATCTGGACTCCTACCGCTCCGACGGTGGCGGTGCCCGGTGGGACGCGACGGTGGAGTCGGCGTTCTCGCGAGTGCGTGAGCGCCTGGATCAGGCGGTCGGTGACGAGACGCTGATCGCCTCGCTGCGGGAGCGGTTCGACACCCCCTTCCGGCGCCCGGCGACGTCTTCCGGCGCGGAAACCCCGGACGGTGCGCCGGTGCGTTCCCCGGAGCGGGAGGAGGCCTGGCGGACCATCGAGTCCGGCGTCCGGGACGCGCTGCGGGAGGCGCACGCCCAGGGACCGGAGGTCACCGGTAGGGATCGCGTCGACCCGGAGCAGGTCGGTGAGAAACTGCTGGGAGAGGCGTACGACAAGCTGGCGGCCGATGCCCCGGACGGATACCGCGAGCGCGCGAACCAGGTGTTCGACCAGACGCTGGAGAGCCTGCGGGCCTCGGGGTCGCAGGTGCCGGAGATCCTGGAACGCAGTCCCGCGCTGGTGGAGTCCCTGCGCAAGGAGTTCGGCTCGGTCCCGGAGGCCCCGACACTGGAGAAGGCCCGGATCGAGGCCGAGAACGAGCTCGGCGCGCCCAGGTCCGGAGTCAAGCCTGCCGACCATCGGCGCAAGCTGGCAGATCTGGAAGAGGCCACGTTCCAGAAGGCCGTGGCCGAGTACGAGCAGCACTTCCGCAGGAGCGACGAGGAACGCAGTGCGGTGCTGGCCGATGAGCTGGCGGTGCACGCGGTGGCCGCGGACCGGGTGAACCAGGCCCACCAGGACTTCCTGCGCAGGACCGGGGAAGGACAGGACCAGGCGCTGCCGCAGGACGCGCTGAACATGGTGGAGAAGCTGGTCGCGGCCGAGATCCGCGAGGTGCGCGACGTCATCTGGAACCAGGGGGTGGAGAACCGGCAAGGACCGGGGACGTTCCACGACGACGTCTTCCACTTCCTCGGCGCCGGCCGGTCCCAGACGGTCACCCACGTGGCCGGAAGCCGGATCGACCGGTTCGAGCAGCAGATGCGTTCGCTCGACGAGCAGGCGCTCACCTGGGTCGCCGACCAGCACCTGCTGCGCACGACGATCCGGCGGGCGGCGCACGACTGGAACGAGCTGATCGGTGGCCGGGATCCGGTCGGCCGGGACTACGTGGCCAGTGACGACGTCCTGGGCGATCTGTTCGACGGGTACCGCCGGGACATCGCCTTCGTGGACCACTACCTGCTGACCGACGGCAAGCAGAGCCTGAAGGACATCCTCGCCGACGACCGCAAGGTCGTCAGCCGTTCCGCCGGGCCGGACGACGCCCCGGCGCCGGTCGCCTCGGGTTTCGCCGGGATGCTTCTGCTGGACCGGTATCTGGGGACCCAGCAGATCGACGGGCCGGACAACATCGCGGTGCCGGTGGAACGTTCGGGGGCCCAGGCCACGCGCGAGCGGCTGGCGGCGGTCATGAACGCTCTGCAGGAGGCACGCTCAGGCGCCACCACTCCCACCACTCCCGCCAGCCGCTCCGGTTCGCCGCGGCCGGCACCGGAACCGGCCCCCGCGGGGCGGGCCGGCGAGCAGCAGTTCGCCCAGCGACCGGACCAGGTCACGGCGAGCACGGCCTCCGAGGCCGCGCCGTACCGCACTTCGCAGGTTCAGGAGCGGGCTCAGAACGTGGCCATCGGCGAGCCGGGCCACGCGGGACGGGCCGCCAGCGGTGCGGCCGCGGCCGTACGGACGCCGGTGACGGTGAGTGCGGCTGTGCAGCTGGCCTTCCTGGACAGCCAGCAGGAGCAGATGCAGGCCGACCGGGACTTCCTGCGGGCGCAGTGGCAGGCCCAGGGTGCCTCGCAGCGCTCCATCGAAGGTGCCCTGCGCGACGTCAATGCCGTTGCGCAACAGCATGTCCGTCACGCGCAGGCGGAGGCCTACCCGGACAAGTGGCTGGAGTTCGCCCAGCAGGAGCGGCTGAACGGCGCGGCGTACATCAGTCTGCCGCAGACCACCCCGGAAACGGCGGCGCCGGGCCTGGCCTCCCGTTACGAGCGGCTGATCACCCAGGACGCGCAGGCTTACCTGGACACGCACCGCAGCATCGAGGCTTTCGAGCAGCGGCTGTCCGACCACTTCGACGAGCTGCTCGACAACGCCGGTGTGGCCGGCTTCACCCAGTACCAGCAGATGCACACGCGGACCGCAGCGCGCCGGGTGGTGAGCCTGGTGGACTCGACGGTGCGGGATCTGCTGCGGCAGGCGGCGGACGGCGCGGTCGGCGCCGCGCAGCAGCAGGAACGGTTCCAGGCGCTGCTGACGGCCGGCTACGGCCAGCTCGCCGCCCAGGTCGCCTCCGAGGTCGCGGTCGCCGCGCAGGTGCAGCCGCTGGAAGACGTGCTGGCCCTGTACCAGGGCGGTGCGATCTCCTACTTCCGGGCGGTCCTGGCCTCGCAGCAGGCCCCCCTGCCCGGAGTGTGGCTGAGCCCGGCCGCGGACGGAATCGTCTTGACAGCGAAACCGTCTCAGGTCGATCAGATGAGCGCCCCGGACGCCGTGACCCTGAGCGGCGGCCAGGCGCCCAGGAACGTGTACGTGGCCGCGCCCGGTCAGGGGACGGAGCTCGGCGCCGGCCAGGTCGCCGATGCCATCCGTAGTCTGCCAGGCGACCTGCTGCCCTCCGAGGGCGACATCCACCTGCCGGTCGGTCTGTCCTGGGGGATGGGCGACCTGCTGCGGGAGCTGGGGCCGGACGTCCTGGCCGATCGGGTGGAGGTGATCGAGCAGACCGCCGGGATGGCACAGGAAAGCCGTTCCCAGGCGATGGATCTGGTCGAGCACACGCTCGGGGCCGTGCCGGAACCGGTGACGGTGGCACACGAGCAGGACGCGCCGTCGCACGAGATCAGCGCCCTGGACGCGCTGGAGACGGGTGAGACCGCGTTCGTCTACCAGCGTTACCGGCTCGAGTCGGCGCCGCAGGAGACCGTCAGCCGTTTCACTGTGCACCTGGATTCTGCCGGCGCCTCTGACGCCGATGCCGCCGACCTGGCCCGTCAGGTCCAGGAACGCGCGCAGGAGCTGGCCGGCGGGGCGTTCGCCCACGGTGACCGCATCGAGATCCAGGTCCGGCCCCTCGACGAGAACACCGCCCGGTCCACCAGTGTCCGCGTCGCGCCCCCGGAAGATGCCGACCGGGAACAGATTGTCGACGCCGCTGCCCAGGACATCCTGCGCCGCACGGGTTTCGCACCACAGCCGGACGACGTGGTCGAGCTCGCCCTCCCGCAGGATGGGGACCTCACCGGCCGGACGTCGGGCGCGAGCGCGCGGGACCTCGCCCCGGCGGCTTCACCGGAGACCGACGCCGAGGCCCTGACCGGCATGATCTCCGGCGCGCAAACGCCCTCACCGGAGGATCCGGTCGGGGCCTTCGCCCCGGAGGCGTTCAGGGCCGAACTGGATCGGACCGCCGACGGGGTCATGATGCGGCGGCTGTTCGGCGAGAATCCCGAGCGGGACGGCGGAACTGCCTGGGACGAGACGGCGGTGCGGGACTGGGTGATCGAGCAGGCGCAGCGCGCGAGCGCGTTCGTGGATACGCACGACACCGCTCAGGTGCGCCAGGCCCAGGAGATCGCTGACCTCGAGATCGCCCGCTCGGCAAACATGTACGCCAGGAACGTGGGCGGGGACCAGCCGGAGGATGACCGGCTCCTGCCGGCGGTCCGGTCGGTGGTGACGGCCATGGTGCTGTCGGTCGCCCATCGGGGCGGGCCGATGGAGGCCGGTGAACTGCCGGTCAGCCGGACGATGCTCAAGCCGGTCACCCGCACGACGTTCGATCTCGTGCAGGAGATCGGACTGCGCCTGCCCCCACAAGAGAGCCTGATCGGGGGAATGCCTGGGTGGTTCAGGCGATCTCGGCCTGCGGACGGTTCACACAGCAGCCGTCGCCGGCGAACCGCGGAAAGCTCTTCAGCGGCCGCCGTGACGACCTCGAACCTCTGGATCGGGGGCGAGCGGATCGACCCCCTCACCCCCGGGCTCGACGAGGCTTTCGTCGCTCTGGCCGAGGACGGGCTCTACCGGAACTTCGCGGACTGGGACCAGGCTGCCGATTTCGTCCAGGGTCTCACCGACAACATGGGGAACCTGCCCGTCCGGCACCGTGAGCGCACCTGGTTCTCCTTCGCCCCGCACGGCGCGATTCTTGTCGCCGACAACCATTTCCGCATGGATCTGGTCGACCTCATCGGTGCTGTCACCCGGGACCCGGGTGTCGACACGATGAACCCCGACGATCGACAGCTGACCCCCGGAATTGACCGGCCGAGTTTCATCTCCGAAGCGTTCGTGACCGACGACCTCACCGATCTTCCCCGGCTCCGGGAGGTAGTTGTCTGGGGAAACGCCCGGCGCGCGCGGCAGCTCACTCTCGATCCGGAGGATGACCTCAGAGGAGTCGGTGCTGAATCGGTCTATGCAGCGATGGGATTCGCGCTCACCTCACCGCTCAGCACCCTGGACGACGCGAACTTCACCGAGCTGACGCGAGTCGCCTGGGGCCGTGTCGCGCGCGGGCACCTGATCCGGGCCTGGGCCTACGCCCGGGACATCGCCGAGCATCCGGATCAGGCGTTCCCGGTCACCGAGGCCGAAGTCGAGGCCCGGCAGGCCCGGGACGACCTCATCGAGTTCTGGTACTCGCCTGATCAGGCTCCCACACTGGTGGTCTTTTTCGAGACGCTGGTGCAGTCGAACGCACCGGCCGGCCAGGTGCTGGCGGCCATGCGCACCAAACTGGGCGCCCGGGAATTCAGCCGATCCTTCCTCCGCGGACTGCGGGACTTCATCCAGAAGGTCGTCGCCGTTCTGCGTTTCCAGGCCGACCGCGATCCCTACCTCGACGACGAGCAGAAGGAGTTCCTCCACGGCGAGACCGATGACTTCCGGATGTTCCACACCTGGCGGAACCTGCACATGGGGGAAGTCGCGGTGGACGCCGCCAACTGGCGGGGCGTGCGCCTGATCAGTCTGGGGCGCAATCATGTCAACTACCTCCGGGAGAACTTCGCCCACCGGTTCAACGACATGTCGGTCTTCGACGCGAGCGAGATGGGCTCGTGGAATCTTCCGGTCGACGAGAACAGCGCGACGGCACGCTACCCTCACGACTTCGTCCAGGACGCGCCCGAGGCAGACCAAGCCCCCGTCGTGACCGAGGGCGGCCTGACCGCTGCCGGGACGAGCGCTTTCGAGGCTCTGATGCTCGGCACCGCTGAGGCCGTCACCCACGAAACTCCGGTCGCCGCGGAATCGGTGACCGGCCCCACAACTCAGCCGGATCGTCCGTCGGCGGAAGAACCCGCCGAGGCATTCCACCCGGATGCTGTCGGCGACGAGCTACGGCAGATCGCGACGGGCGCTGTGATGCGGCAGTTGTTCGCCGATGGCCGCGCGACGGGTGACCGACCCCGCACCCTGTCGGACGACGATGTGGCGCGTGAGTGGCTGGGCGAACTGGCCGCGCGGGCCGAGAGATTCGTCGCCGGACACGACGACGCCCAGATCGACCTGGCGAGGGAGATCGCCGGCCGGGAGACCGTGCGCGCGGCGGGTTCTTTCCAGACGGACGCGTCGTCCCGGAACGAGGCCACCGACGAGCAGGTGCGGTGGCTGGAGCCCAGGATCAGGTCGGTCGTGACGGCCATGGTTCTCTCGGTCGCGTACGCCGACGGTGCGCCGTTGCCGGCGGAGGAGCTTCCCCTGACCCGTTCCGCGCTCGAGTCGGTGACCCGGGAGACGTTTGCCCTGGTCGACGAGTTCGGCTGGCGGGGTGGGCTGCTGGGAGGTTCCCCGCGTGGCCGGGACCGCAACCGTCAGGCAGGTGCGGCTTCGGAGGGCGCGGCGTTCGATCCGTGGGCATCCACCCGTGAAGGCCTTCTGGCCGGGCTGAAGGCGCTGACGGTCGACGACCCGGTGATCGACCCGGTGGAGGGACCCGACCTGTTCGGGCCGGTGAGTGCCCCTACCCCGTCGTTCATGGGCCACTGGACCAGCGCGGACTACGCGACCGGGCAGATCGTCTCACTGTTCCACTTCATGGACCTGACCCGGAAACGGGCCCCGCGTGTGGAAGAAGTCGATCCGGAGAACCTGGCGACCCTGGAGGTCGAGGAACTCGGGCCGAACGGTGAGTATGAGCTTCCGCGCATGCGCGCCTTCATCTGGTTCGGTTCCGCCTTCACCGACGCCACGCCTTCCCTCCGGACCGCTCGTGAGGAGATGGCCCGCGTCGCGGACGAACTGAAGGATCAGCAGATTCGGCTGGTGCTGTTCACCGACATCCCACGGACGGACTTCGAGGACGCCAGGGCCGGGCACGGGCGTCCGGACGTGCAGGACATGAGCTCCTGGGCGCGGAAGCACAGCATCAAGATCGTCAATCTGTGGGAGGTGTTCCACGACGGCAACCCGATGAGGTTGCAGGAACGGGTCGCCCGGGCTCTGGCGGCACGGCAGGGCAGGGGCTATGTTATGGCCAGCGACATCGTGCGTCACGAGCTGGGGTGGGCGTTCGGGGTCGACTACCGGGACCACGACACGGCTGTCGGTGACTGGCACAGGGGGGTCGAGTCCGCCCGGGCCACGGGTCATGCTGTTCATCTCTCCCGTAACGGCGGGTGGACTAATGCCGCGTTCGTGGTGGGGCGACGTAATCCCTTCTCTGACGCCTATCTCAACGAGATCGCGAAACGGTACGAGCGCACCGAGCCGGACCTCTTCACCCGTCCGGTGTGGAACCGCACTGATCGTGAGAACAGTCGGATGCTGCTGTCGCGTACGAAATTTGCGGTCCGCCGCTATTCGGTGCTGAATCGTACCGGGACCGACTTCATGTCCCAGGTCGCCGAGTGGATGGGGCTCGAGGGAAGCGATCAGTTCACGCCGCTGGATGACTCGAACAGTCACGGAGCGCTGAGCTGGGAGTCCGGCACCGCGGAAGAGCAACTGAGCGGAACGGAATTCCGGGATCCGCCCCTGTACGTGGTCCGCGACATGGCCCGGCGGCTGGCGCGCAGCCTGTGGAATCGAGACGGTGATCTGCGCAGCACGGAGACGGCTGCCCCGATCAGCAAGCTCCCGGACCCGGACGCCGCCTGGCTGGCGCTGTTTGACTACATCCTCAGCCGGCCTGAGCTGGCCTCGCGGATCCGCACACTCACCGACCGGGCGATGGTTCCGGAGACCGAGCCGATGCGGGTAGAGGTGGTCCCGCTTCCGGACGACATCTACGTCCGCCTGGGAATCGAACCTGCCCGGGAACGGGAACCCGAGGGAAGCTGGCGTCTGGGTGAACTCATGCGCCCGGTCCGGCTGCCCGGGCAGACGACGTCAGTGGACGACCTTGTCGCTCAGCAGCTGGACCCGTACTCCTCCACAGGTCAGGCCGGCTTGCACGGCACCCTGCCGCTGAGTGGCCTGTGGGTAGGAGGGCAATGGATCGGTCCTGGGCATGCTCTTCTGCAGGATCCCGCAGGAGGTGGCGTAGCCACCGAGCCCGTGGTCAATGTGTGGGTCGATGGCAAGAAGCTGACTCCGGAGCATGCGGCGTGGGGTGTCGCGCAGGCCGAGGGGTGGTTGTCGGACGGTCTGGAACGCCGTTTCGAGTCGGTTCGTGAACTGCATGCGTAT
>NZ_JAHBAY010000032.1 GCF_018499875.1 Kineosporia corallincola
TGAGCGAACCATCAGTGGTGACGACAGTTCCACGATCAACGAGAAGACGCGCCCGCCGACGGAATCCTCTGCCGACGGCCCGGGGGTCGAGGTGGACGTCGCCCGTCGCCCTTCCACCAGCGGTGGCGACGGCTCGGTGGAGCTGATCGGTGGCGGCAACAGGTTCGACGAGAGTGCGCCGCTACTGGGCGAGAATCGTCGGCGCTCGATGGAATCAGACGACGGGTCCAGCCTGTACGCCGACTCTGTCGGCGGTGAATCGGCCACGCGAGTAGTCGATTTCACCGACATGCCGTCTGCAGGTGGCCGGTCCGAGCAGAAGTCCGGGGCGATGGTCCGTGAGGACGTGGCCAACAATGTTGTTCCGGAGGCACTTCGGAACGGCATCGATACCGCTGACCCGGTCGGCGCGATCAAGGACCGGGGCAAGGGTAGCGAGCAGGCCGAGCAGATCGCCGGCCGGGACGAGCTCGATATCGATGCCGACCCGAGTGCCCCCCTGCTCGGGAGCGGCGACCGGTCGCCGCTCCCCATCTCGCCCGATCGCGCCTTCTCGGCACAGGATTCCGGCGTCACAACTGGCTACGAAGGCTATACCCGGCTCCCCGACGAGGCGGGTGACGCCGTCGCCGGAAGGGCGGACGGCGAGCAGAGCGGGTCCGTGACGTCCGACACCCCGCACCCGCAGTCCTCGGGCGAAAGGCCGGATCCGGCAACGACAGGCAGTGCCGCCCATGATCCGGCGGCCTCCACGGCAGGGGGTCAGGGCGAGGCACGGCAACCGGCGGTGGTGCCGTCGAACCGCCATCCGGTGGGAGCGGGCGAGTTGCCGGGCCCGGGCGACCGGCGTCAGGTGATGATCGAGGTGATCACCGACGCGTATCAGGTGCGGCTGGCGAACGAGGAGGCGTTCGCGTTCGCGGTGACGGGAACGCGGACCCGGTTCGAGGACGTGTTCACCCGGACTCTCGACGAGCGCACGGCCACGGCGGCCAACGAGCCGGAGGCCCATGTGGACGCCGCGCGGGAACAGTTGTGGAAGAACGTCCAGTCCGACCTGAAGACGGATTATTTCAGTCATCTGAACCAGTACCGGAGCGAGGGCGGGGCGGCGCAGTGGCAGGCGCGGGTGGAGTCCGCGTTGTCCGAGGTGCCGGCCCGCGTGGACCGGGCGGTGCGCGACGAGGCGCAGGTGGCCGCGTTCCGGGAGCAGTTCGACGCCTCATCCGTCCGTCCGGCGACAACGGCGGGGGAGGGGGAACAGGGGGCGCGCGCCGCGGACCGGGCCCTCGAGCGTGAGGAGGCCTGGCAGAGCGTCGAAACGGGACTGCGGAAGGCGCAGCGCCAGGCCGAGGCGCCGGAACCAGGCGCCGGTGACCGGGAGCGGGTCGATCCGGAGCAGGTGGGCGAGCAGCTCCTGGAGAAGGCCCGGATCAAGGTTGCGGCGGAGGAGCCGGGGGGCTTCCGGGAGCACGCCGACACATTGTTCACCGAAACCGTCGAGGTGCTGCGGGCGTCCCAGTCGGGTGCGCTGGCGCAGCTGGAGCGGCATCCGCTGGTGCTGGACGGTGTTCGCAAGCGGTTCGGTTCGGTACCGGAGGCCCCGACCCTGGAGACGGCCCGGACGCAGGCACTGGGTGACCTGAAGCGCTGGGTGGACGGGGAACAGGACGCGGCGGCGCGGGAGCGGAAGCTGACCGATCTCCAGGGCGCCCGGTACGACGCCGCGGTGCAGGAATACGAGAGGGCCTTCCAGCTGACGGACGGTGAGCGGGCGGCCGTCCTCACGGACGAGATCGCTCTGCACGCCGTTGCTTCCGGGGCCGTGGAACGGGCCTACCGCGACCACCTCTCCGGGGCGGGAGCGGGGCAGGACCGGACACTGCCGCCGGAAGCGCTGGAGATGGTGGAGAGCCTGGTCGTCGACCGGATCCGGGATGCCCGGGACCGGAACTGGAACGAGCGCGTGCTGCAGGCGGAGGGGTACGGCTCGTTCCACGACAACGTCTTCCATCTTCAGGAGGACGGTGCCCGGGGGGCGGCGGACCGGGCGACGGTGGAGCGCCGGATCGAGCGCTTCGAGCAGGAGATCCGCCCCACCATGGACCAGATCCCCACCTGGGTAGCCGATCAGCACCTGCTGCGGGCGAACATGAGGGGATCGGCGCACGACTGGAACGAGCTGACCGGTGGCCGGGACCTGTTCAACCGGTACTACGCGGTCAGCGACGAGGTGCGAGGTGACCTGTTCCTCGGCTACCAGCGAGACATCGCAGCCGTCGACCACCATCTGCTGACCGACGGCGAGCAGAGCCTCAAGGCCATCCTGGCCGATGAGCGGAAGGTGACCGGCCGCCCGTCCGGCCCCGGCGACGAGGCGGCGGCGCTGGCGTCCGGCCTGCGGGGCGCGCTGCTGCTGGACCGCTACCTCGGCCCGGCCGAGAACGACGGCTCCGCGCCCGATCCGGACGCCGGGCGCCGCAGCCGCGAAAGCCTCCGGGAGCTGTTCCAGGCACTCGAGACGGCTCGGTCGGCCCCCTCCACCACCTCGCATGTACGGGCGGACGGCTCGGGACCGGCCGATGTGGCCCGGACCGCAGCACAGCAGCAGATCGCGGAACCGGCGGTGTCCCGGCCCACCGGGCAGGAGTCCCCACAGCGAGAACCGGAGACCGTTGGCGGGACGGGATCCGTTCGGCCGCCCGGGCACGACAGCGGTGAGGTTCTTGCCCGGATTCCCGGGAACCGGCCGATGGAGAAGGCTTCCACGACGGCCGCCGCTGCGGCCGCGACAACGGGCGTCACGGCGGGCGCCGCGACGGCGGCATCGGCCGTTCTGGGCAGCACGGCGGACGCCGGTCCCCAGACGCCCGTGCGGGTACCCGCTACGACGAACCGGCTTACCCAGGAACGTCTTCTGGCCGATCCGGAGCCGCAGCTCCAGGCCGATCGGCAGTTCCTGCGGGCTCAGTGGCTGGCGCAGGGCGCGTCCGAACAGGTGATCGGGCAGGCGCTGGAGGAACTGACCTCCTCGGCGCGTGCCCAGGTCGCGCACATGCAGACCTACGTCGACCAGGACAAGTGGCTGGAGTTCGCCGCTCGGGAAAGAGCCCGCGTCGGCTATGTCAGCCGGCCGTTCACCGTGGCGGCCGAGGTGGCTCCGGGCCTGGCCGCCTCCTACGAGAGGCTGGTGACCCACACCGCCGGCCTGAACCTGGAGAAGTACCAGGCTCTGGAGAGTTTCGGGCAGAGGATCACCGGTCACGTCCTCGGGCTGCTGGGCAGGACGGACCCGGCGGGCCTGACGCAGTGGCAGGCGATGAGGACGGCGGAGGCCGCCCGCCTGGTCAGCACCCTGGCGACCGATGCTGTGCAGGAAGCGTGGACCGCGGCTGCCGCCGAGCCCACCATCGAGGCACAGCTGACCGCGTTCGTCAGCGGGCTGGGCGACGGGTACGACCCGCTGGCAGCCCGGATCGACGCCGAGTTCACGCAGGCGGCGCGGATCCACCCGGTGGACGAGACGGTCGCCCTGTACGAGAACGGCCTGATTCCCTACAGCCGGGCCGCGATGGCCGCCCAGCAGGTGCCGGTCGAGGGCGTCCGCATCGTCCCGGCGGCCGACGGCCTGCGGCTGGAGCCCGACGTCCCGGGCCTGGTGGGCGAGCGCGTCAAGGACTACCCGTTCAACCGCGCCGAGGCGGCCGGGCCGCGCATCGTCCACGTGGCCGAGCCTCTGGGCGGTCGTGAGGTGAGTGCCGGCCAGGTGGCCGCTTTCCTGCAGAGTCTGCCGGCCGCGCTGCGTCCACGGCACGGCGAGCTGGATCTGCCGGCGGCCCTGTCGTGGGCGTCCTCCGGTCTTCCGGAGACCGTCGGCGAGCCTGTCGACACCGCCGAGGCGGCTGAGCCCCTCGCCACCCGTCACAGCGTCCCGCTGGAGCCGATGGATTCGGCGCCGGGCGACGAGTTGTTCGCGCCACCGGCGTCTTCCGGCGTCGAGGGGCAGGCGGTCGGCGGTTCCACAGTGCCGACACCCGACCCGGCCGAGGGTCTGGACTGGCAGGAATACACGTTCCCGGACGTGCCGGAGCATGTGGTCGTTCTGGGTCGCCACGATCCTGGCGGTGCTGTGGATCTGGGCGGCATCCCGGCCGAGCCGGGCCGCAGGGCACTGGTTCTGGCGCTGGACGGTGAGCTGCTGTCCGTCACCGCGCCGGTGGTGAACAAGATCGTGGAGAAGCTCACCGCGGCGGCCGCGGACGGGGTGAGGGCGTGGCGGATCTACGGCCACCGGCTGGCGGATTCCGTGGTTCGCCGGCTCGTGGCCGAGCTGGATGTGGATGTGGTGTTCACTCCCGGTTCGATCCGGACGAGCACGCTGGGTACCACGCAGGACGATTGGCCGTCGCGCAGTGGGCAGTTCGGCGGGTGGACGCGGCTTCGGCCGTATCGGCTGGGTGTGGCGGGGCAGGCGTGGCTCGTTGATCACCTGGGGCCGGACTTCGTCGCGGTTCCGGCGGTCACGTCGATTCCGGAGCGGGTCGAGGATGGGGGACCGGTGCTGTCCGCCGTGGACTCCCGAAGTGTCACGGTCGGGGGGAAGGTCTGGAGGTTGTGGCAGGGAGACGGCTGGGTCACCGCTGCCCCGCAGGGAGTTTCGCTGGTGCCCGACCTGGTGCCTCCGGTGGAGGACGGCGCGCTGGTGCTACGGGTCCAGGGGCGCGGTTCCGATCCGGTGGTTCAGGGGATCGTGCGGGGCGTGTTGGAGCGCTCCGAGATGAAAGACCTCTCGCGGGTGCGACTGGTGCTGGAGGATGTGCCGAAGGAGTTCGCTGCGGAGCTGGCTCGCGATCTCGGCATCGACGTTGTCTTCTCCTCCGAAGCCCTGACTTTCGTCGGCGGATCGTTCCTGGCGGTGGTGCAGCCGGTGGAGGAGACGGATGTGCACCGGGGCTGGCTGCGGGCGTACCTGGTGGAGGAAGACGAGATCTTCCGTCCGCTGCGGGAGGGGGCGGAGCTCGTCGACGAGGGGGTGGTCGTCGAAGGGCTGGGACAGATGCTCTTCCCGTCGTCCTGGGAGAGGGAGCTGGCGTCCCGGCAGCAGCCGTGGCGGATCGATCACATTGCCTTTCCCGACACCGAGATCCTGGACGACAACGGTGAACGGACGGGAACTCTTCTGGGTGAGAGCGCGGTTTCACATGCGGTGCCCACGGTTTCGGGGGTGATGGTCTCGGACACTGCGTCAGCCAGGGTGCTGGCGATGAGGTTGCCGGTGCATCCGGGACGGCCCACGATCTCGGTGGCGCAGGTGCACGACCGGCGGCTTGCTGAGGAGAAACTCACGACCTGGCGCCTTCTGGCGCCCGGCCTGACCCGGGCGGTCCTGCATGACGACCGGCGCCCGGTCCAGGTGCCGGCCTCCCGTCCGGGCAGCGATCTGTCGGCACGGATGCGGATGGAACCGGCCGGTACGAGCTGGCGGCCTGAGTACGACGAGGCGCTGGACGACCCCACCCGCGGCACGCTGAAACTGGTCGACTTCCTCGGGACCTGGCACAAGGACCGGACGGCGCTGCCCCTGCTGCCCCTCGAGCAGGCACGGCAGGTGCTCCGGGACACCTCGCCACTGTCCGGACAGTACCGGGCCGTGGTCACGTTGATACGCGTGCTGGAGCGCGCCTACCACCGGCGTGCTGAGTCCGGTGTTCCCGATGGTGCACGGATGACCTCCGAACAGCTGCGCGACGCGGTGACGGGAAAACTGGACCAGCTGAGAGACGCCGGTGTCAGCGATCCCCTGAGCGTGCTTCTGGCCGATCTGGCGGACCGTCCCGAGCGGACGCCGGACCCCGCTGCGGTCCTTGAGCATCTCGATGGACAGGACCCTCTGGAACATCGAGTCCGGATCACACTGGAGGACGTGCGGGCGGTTCTGGCCTCCCGCACCGGCCAGGAGACGCCGGTGAGCGTGAACCATCAAGGTGACGAAGAGCTGCGCAGCACCATTCTGGCCGGACTCGACGCTCTCGGTACCTGGGATACCCGGCAGACCGTCCTGGCAGCCCTCCTGCGTGCCGCCGGGCTCCCGAAGCACGACGACAGGGGGTACTACGGAAAACCCTACCCAGCACGTGTCATCGACGTGGGGAACGTGCGTCTGGTGGAGATGCGCCCACACGTCCACTTCGTGATCGACGACGGCGTGAGCGCTGCCGAGGCCGATCGGACGGTACAGCGGGAACGGGCGGCCGTTCCCGTGATGTTTCAGGCCATGGACGGATTCACCTCCGATGACGGCCGCACGGTCTTCTTCCGGTTCAGGCCTCTGGTCACGGCCGGCAGGTTCTCGTGGGGCGGCGCGCAGAACATCCGGCTGGCTCCGGGTTCCGGACGCGCCAGCGCGGCTCGCGTCTTCGTCGAGAGCTCAGCCCAGACCCTGTTCCACGAAACTTCCCACCAAATCGGGCTTCCCGATCGGTACGCCGTGGATGTCGAGGTCGAGGGACCGCGGCCCCTGAATTACCCGAAGCGGCGTCTGCGGCCCGGTAACCCGCCGGGTCCCACCCACTTCCGGCCCAACACGCAGGACCTCCAGCCTGCGGTCATGAGCTCCTCACAAGGCATCTGGCCGTATACGCTCAGGGATGTTCGTCAGCTCTACCGGATCGTGACGGATGTGCCTGACACATCGCCGGGCGGGCATCCCGGTTCCTGGCTCGCCGGGTACGATGTGCCGGCCTCGCACGAGGCGCTTGTCGGGGCCGTCCGCCGGCATCTGGAGAGCCTCGGCTGGCACGATCTGCTCGCGGCCGTGGACGACACGGCCGACGGCCGCATCGCCGGTCTGCCGATGAACCACCCGATCGTCACCGCCGGCGACCCACGCGACGTCTTCCACATCACCAGCTCCCTCCAGCGCCCGACCCTGCTGCACGCGCCCTCACGCCAGGTGGCGGAAGGGGCCTGGCTGCACGTGCAGTTCTCGCCCGATGCGCTGCTGACGGGACTGCCTCCGGTCCGGGTGATGATCAGTCCGCGGGGGGAGAGCAGCCCGGACACGGTATTTGCGGGCGCCGTCGCGGAGTCGTTCTCGGTGAACCTGGTCGAGCGGCAGGGAACGAGCGCGTCGTCTGCCCGGCGACAGTGGCTGGTGGGACGGCGCGCGGAGAAAGCCTCGTCGTCGGAGGAGGTCAGCTCACAAGACGGGTCGTCGGTCGGGTCGTCGGCCAGGTCGTCGGACGACGAGAGCTCCCGGGAATGGGGCGAATACGGATCCGGTCAGGTGATCGTGCTCAGCCGCGACCACCGGTCTTTTGACTTCGACACGGACCATGTCCGGCGGGAGCCGGGCCGGACCGCGCTGGTGATGTCCGAGCTCGACGGGTTCGCCTCCGGCGAGGAGGACGGGGTGACGGAACGGATCGTCGAGCGGATCACGGCGGGGGCCCGTGAGGGAATGAAGGCGTGGCGGGTCTACGCGGACTTCATCGACGAGGACGTGGTGCGCGGACTGGTGGGGGAACTGGGGGTGGACGTCGTGTACTCCTCTGGCTGGATCGACCTTGATTCGCTGAACACCATGCCGGACCCTGAATCGGCCGGGCCGTTCGGTGGGTGGTCGCGGGTCCGTCCCTACCGGGCGGCCGGCCCGGGTCAGGCCTGGCTCGTCGATGATCTGGGGCCGGAATTCGTGCCGGTTGCGGTGGGGACCGAGCCGGTGGGCGACCCGCCACCGAGGCTGTCCGAGGTGTCCGCTCGGAGTCAGGAGCTGCCCGGCGGATCCTGGGATCTGCGGGAGGGGAACGGGTGGATCAGCGCGGTGCCGCAAGGAAGGTTGCTGTCGCCGGACCGGATTCCGGTGGCTGTCGACGTCGTCGGCGACAGCGAGCTGGTGGTGCAGGTTCAGGGCGACGGAAATGCTGATGCTGCACTGTATTTCGTGCGGAGCGTTCTGGGCAGCCGTTCTGCGCAGGATGGGCGGCCTGTGCGGTTGCTGGTGGGGAATGTGCGAGCTGAGGTCGGGGCGGGGCTGGCGCGGGATTTTGGTGTGGAGTTGGTGTTTTCGGCTGATGAGCTGGTGTTTCATGGGTCGGGGCCGTTCGTGGCGTCGGTGCGGCCGATCGGGAACACGGATGTGCATCGGGGGTGGTTGCGGGCGTATCCGGTGCAGGTGGGGGCGGTGGTTCATCCTTTGCCGGAGGGTGGTGTGTTGCTGGACGGGGTGGTGGTGCAGCGGGTCGGTGAGATGCATTATCCGGCGGCGTTGTGGGAGGGGGTGGTGGAGTCGTGGCGGCGGCCGCGGCAGGTTCGTAGTGTCCTGACTGAGGACAGCGAGATGGTGGGTGTT
>NZ_JAHBAY010000033.1 GCF_018499875.1 Kineosporia corallincola
CCCGGCTTTGCCCAGCTGGCCTCACCGGCACAGCCGTTCTATCCTCGGGGCGGCCCGAGTCCAAAATCCGTTATGCGATCTTGAGTTGCTCGTCCCCGAAGTCGGCGATGAGTTTGAGTGTTCCGCCCAGTGATTCGACGTAGCGCTGTAGTACGTCCTGGGTGGAGACGTCGCCGTTCTCGATTTGTGAGACCCGGGCGGTGCTGACGCCCATGCGATCAGCCACCTGGGCCTGGGTCAGGTCTCGACGCTTACGTAGTTCAGCCAGGCGCCAGCCGCGTGCCTGGTCGAGCATCTCCTGCACGGAGGCGTCGAAGCCGGCCTGCCCGCCTGCTGTCTCTATGGCCCGTTCAAGATGATTGCTGTCGCGCCAACGTCGCGGCTCAGTCACGGCCACCCTCCCTCTTGCGTGTGTCCAGGTAGTCTTCGTACAGGTGTTCTGCCTCTGGAATGGCGGTGCGGTACCAGCGGGTCCATTGGCCTGACTTGTCGCCGGCGACCAGCAGGACAGCTGATCGGTACGGGTCGAACACGAACAAGATCCGGATCTCTGTTCGACCGGAGGACGGTGGCCGCAACTCCTTCATGTTCGGCAGGCGGGAGGCCGTGATCGTGTCCACCAGTGGACGACCCTCGGTCGGGCCGTTGCGCTCCAGCACGAGAATGGCCTGATTGACCAGACGGTGACTGTCCCGGTCGCTGGCATAGAGGGTGTCAAGGAACTGCTCGACGCCCTCGGTCAACAGGATTTCCCACTCCATACGACCCCCACCCCGAGTTCTTGGAATTTAAGGATAAGCTTAACCAGGGTCCAGGGTCCAGCTTGGGCCTGTGCGTAGGCAGAACCCACCGGCTCCGAACAGGCTGCATGGGTAGAAGATTGACCGGCTCGCCTGGCGGCTCGAGCACGCCCCCAGGCGCTCAGACGCACCGCCACGGTCCACTCCGAAAGCCAGGGCTGCGTTCGATGTGGCGGTAAAGCAAGTCGGCCTATCTGGACAAGGACATCGTGATCGCAGAAAGCATGGGCTTTTGGGTCCGAAGGTCCCGGCGACACTTCCCGGAACAGCCTTCGCCGCGGTGAGGGCCGCTGGTGGAAGGAAGTCTGGACGGTTTCTCCTCTTGCCTGGTGGCAGTCCTTGATCCCTGTTAAGGAGGTCCGATGCCGCCAAAGCCACGCCAGCCAGTCCCGACCTCGTCAAGATTAGCCGAGAACACGGGGCTGCGGTCCCATTCGGTCACGGCGCTCGCGTGGCGCGGACGGTGCCCAGCCGGTGGGCTGAGCCGAGGGAGGCAGCCGTGCGACGGCTGAGGTTCCTGGCCCGTGCTGCGGTTGCTGGTTTCGTGCTCGGGCTTCTGCTGGTGGGGGCGCCCGCCGGCCTGACGATTGTGTCCGGTTCCCCATGGGCGTCCGCCGGTTGGCTGGTGCAGGCGGTGCAGGAAGCGCAGACGGTCCGGGCGCTGGCCCGGTTGGTGGTGCTGGTCGGCTGGTTCTGCTGGTTGATGGTCGTCATGCAGGTCGGGCAGGCTGTGGTGAGGATCCAGCGCAGCCGCCTTCGTCCAGGTGGCCCTGCGGAGGCCCAGAAGACGCGTCGGGTGGGCCGGACGGGCTTGGTCGGCGGTCTGGTGGTCTCGACGGTGGCGGTCTCGGCGACCTCTGCTGCCGCGCAGGTTTCGGACGCCGCTCATGGTCAGCGTGCAGTAGCGAGCCCGGAGAGGGCGTCCACACGATCGGCTGGCCGGCAGGCGCCTGCCGGCACCCGGACGGTGGTGGTCCAGGCAGCGGGTCATAGCTCGACGTTGTGGGGTCTGGCGCAGGAGTACCTCGGGGACGGCGTGCGCTGGCGGGAGATCTGGCAGCTCAACGAGGGGCGTCGCCAGCCGGACGGGCATGTCATGACGACGCCGAGCCTGCTCCGGCCAGGATGGCGGATCCAGATCCCGCCCGCTGATGGGCCCACGAAGACGGCTGAGCCGGCGAGACATGAAGACGCTGCCGGGGAGAGTTCTCGCCGTCTGCGGTACACGATCGCCGCGGGGGACCGGCTGGGGGACATCGCCGTGCGGTTCCACGGCGATTTCGGGGACTATCGGCGCATCCAGCAGGCCAATCCACGCGCCATCACCGACCCGGACCAGATCCAGGCGGGCGAGACCATCGTGTTGCCGGCCACTGCCAGGGATCGCGGTGCGAGCGCTCATGCTGCCGGCCGCCTGGCATCGTCGCCGCGGGTGGGCGGGGAACAAGACCGGGATGGTTCCTCGAAGGACGATCCGGAACCGGGTTCGTCGACGGCAAGCCCGGTTCCGGAGACCGCCGCACCCACGCCTGGCGCCTCGCTGGTGCCGTCTGCGGCGTCCACGGCCAGCGGCTCGGCGGGGATTCAGGAAACGAGGGAAAACGATTCATCGGCCGAGGATTCCGGTCTCGATAACGAGGCGCCCTGGCTGGTTCCGGGTGGTCTGATCGCCTTGATCGCTGTCCTGGGTTTGCGGGCTCGGCGGCGCACACGACGGCGGGGCCGGCACCTGGACACCGGGCGCCGTCGGGCAGAGCACGAGCCGGGGGCCGGGTCCGGGCCGGTTGTGGAGGAGGAGCGAGAGGAACTGCTGGGTGAGGGGTTCGGCGAGTTCGACGATCATCGTGGGTACCGGGATGCGGCGATCGATCAGGCGCGGCTGGTCATCCAGGAAGTCGCAGCAGGCCTTGACCGCGACGCCGCACCCGCCGCACCCGCTGCGCCCGCCGCACCCGCTGCGCCAGCTGCACCCGCTGTGCCCGCTGTGCCCGTCGTCATCAGGCAGCAGCACGTTCCGATGGACGTCGCCCATCGGCCCGAAATCCGCAGCGAGAGTGAGGACGTCCCGGTGGCGGAAGCGCCTGCGCACCGGTCACCGCTCCAGTCGCCGGAACTGGGTGCTCCCGGCCCAGCGACGCCCTCTCCGGAGAGTCCACCGGCCGCGCAGGGATCAAGGATCCCGGGCGGGGAGCGGGAGGGTCTTGTGTCCGTGCCGGTTCCCGTCGAGGAGCATGATCCGGCCGATCATGAGGATCCGGTGGTGGGGGCCGGCGATCACCGGTCAGGAGCGCTGCGCAAGGTCCCGGACCTGCACGAGCCGACCCCCGAAAGTGCCACTGTTGAGCCGTTCTCGCGGTGGAGCGCTTTCGCCGGGCCGGGAGGAAGACGCGGGCTGGAACCCGCGGAACGGGTGCGGGTCGTGTTGTTCGGGGACCCGGCCGTCCTGGACCGTGACGGTCGTCGGGTCCAGGGACTGCGGCGTCCCGCGTTGCAGGTCTTGCTGTATCTGGCGCTGCACCGCGACGGTGCGCACGTGGACGTACTGCGGGAGCTGATCTGGGCCGATGTCAGTTTGAGTAAGGCGAACAAGCGGATGTCGACGGAGATCGCCAACCTGCGCAGGACGGTCCGTACGGCCCTGGGCGACCCCGAGGACCTCTCGGTGAACGCGGTGGTCAACAGTGGAAGTCATTACGGGCTGGCGGGTTTCCTTGACATCGACGTCCATGCTTTTGAAGATGCGCTGCGCACAGCGGAACTGGAACCGTCAGGTTCCGCCGGCCGGGAGAAGGCGCTGTGGCGGGCGGTGGACCTGCACACCGGACGTCTGGGGGACCGGCCTGCTCTGGACAGTCCCTGGCTGGCCCCGCACCGGCGCCGGCTGCTGCGCGCCGGCGCCAAGGCCCGGGTGGCGCTGGCCGAGACCATCCACGCCGACGAGCCGGACCAGGCCCGTTCCCTGCTGCACGAGGCCGCGGCGCTGGGTACCAACGACCAGGTCATCACCCAGTACGTCACCCAGGCCCTCGCCCGTCTCAGCGCCTGAGCATCTCATTCCACGGTATTCGCTACAGCGGAGGGTTTTTCATGTCCATGTCCACGGCTGCCACCGGGCTGGCCGGGTGGGTGCGAGCAGATCCCGACCGGGCGTGCGCCGCGCTGGTGCTGACCGGGCTGGGGGCGATCTCCCTGGTCGGGTCGGCCACGCACGTCCTGCACGTCGGTGCCCGCCCGGAGGTGAACGTCACCGGGTGGATGGTCCTGACCGTGGCCGGGAGCCTGGAGGTCCTGGCCGCCTACGCGGCCTGGGAAGTGCGCCGGCGCAACGGCTTCAACCGTCTCGTCCCGGCCCTGGTGCTGATCCTGACGGTGGTCTTCATCGTGCTGGCCAACCTGGCCGCCGCCGACCCGGTCTCCTGGGCCGCGCACCTGCCCTGGGCCGAAGCGTTCGCGGTGGCACCACCGGTGTCGTTCCTGTGCGTGGCCGGCATCGCCGAGACCCGTGGCTGGAAACGCGCCCGCCGCACCAGGACACCGGCCACGAGTGCCGCACGAAAAGCGATCAAGAGCAACAAGAACCAGAAACAAGAGCAGGCTCGCCGACAACAGCAGCGCACCAGCCGGCCGTCCCCTCCGCAGGACGTCCCGGCGGGCATGACGGTCCGGGCGGGGGAGCGGCGGACCCAGTCGATCCTGCGCTGGCTCGAGGAAGGACACACCGCCGAGACCATCCGGGCCCACGGCCCGCACGTGCTGGGGGTCAGCGCCGTCACCGTCAAACGCGACATGCGCGGCGTCGGCATCGCCGGTCGTCGCCGGGGCGAACCAGTCTCCGCCGCCTGACCGATTCCCCCAAGCGAGAGGTGACATCTTCATGGTCTGGTTCAGCATCGACGACGGATTCTCCGAGCACCCCAAGGCCCTCGGCATCGCCCGCACCCACCGGCTGGCCGCCCTGGGATTGTGGACGGTCTGCGGCATCTGGTCGGCGCAGCAACTGACCGACGGGCGCCTGAGCGCCGCCCTGGCCCAGGAGAAGGGCGGCCGCCCGGCCCTGACCCGCGCCCTGGTCGATGCCGGGCTCTGGCACGACCATCAGTCCACGTGCACCCATGCCGCCCGGCACTGCCCGGGCATCCCGGCAGCCGGCGGCCTGACCTTTCACGACTGGTTCGACTGGCAACGCAGCCGCCGCCAGATCCTGCGCGAGCGGGAGAGGAAGTCCGCCGCCGGGCGCGCTGGTGGCAAGGCCTCCGGGGCCAGCCGCCGCGGCACGGCACGAAGCAGACACGAAGCACCTGCTTCGCGACTGGTTCAACCCCCTGTCCCCGTCCCTGTCCCTCACCTCAACCCTTACCTTCTGAGTTTGGTCTGTCGTCGTCTGTTCGACGACGCCGCACCAGCACGCCAACCGCTCGAGGAACTCCTGCGGCAGTGGCAGGACGCCGCCGGAAACGCCGACCTGGAATCCGAACTGCGCAACTTCCTGCTCCACAACGTCGACACGCCCCTGCGCAACCCGCCGGCGGCCCTGCTGGGCTGGCTGAACCTGGCCGCCACCCGCGCCTCCCAGCCCGGACCGAAAGCCGTTCTCGGATGCGCGGACTGCATTGCCGGATGGCTGCCGGAACACCCGGAATCCGGCATGCCCGTGCCGTGCCCACGGTGCAAACCGCACCGCTACGCGCAGCATGTCGATTCCTCGTGATGATGCCCTCAAAACGGCCACCCGGCAACGGATACGGCGATCCAGGACAGGACCGGGCCGCGCCTACCGGCGATCCATCACGTCTGTGGCATCACGGCCGGGCCCAGTCGGCTCGATCGCCACGGCTTCGTTCCCGGGCGCGTCCACTGAGCTGTCAAGGCCCCCGGACCTGTGCTCCTGATCCTGACAGCGTACCGCCGGACCAGCAACAGCGCGGCCACAGCTACCGTGGCCATCCCCGAGAAACCGAAAGCTTCGATGAGAGAAAC
>NZ_JAHBAY010000034.1 GCF_018499875.1 Kineosporia corallincola
CCGCACGAGACAGCGGCGACCCGGACGGACCCGAACTCGAGCCGCTGGTGGAGTTGCCGGCCCGGGTGGGCGTGCTCCCGCCCGGGGTGCGGGAGTGGCTGGCCGGTCATGACCGGGCCGTGATCCGGGTGGTGGCTGAGCAGTTCCTGGCCGCCCATCCCGAAGTTCGTAAAAGCCTCCGGGAGCAAGGCATCCGTCACCTGAACGAGCTGTCGATCGCCGGGCCGACCGGGGACCTGACGCTTGCGGGCCTGGTCCGGACCGTCCTGGCGCGTCTCGCGGACGACAGGGAGAACGGCGACGCCAGGACGACCGTCGAGGGCCTTCTCGAGCAGCCGGCTCGGGCGGTCGTCAGCGTGTTCGGCCGGACGCCCGTCCAGGTGGATCTGGCCGAACCGGGCCGCCTGCCCTCGGCGGAGCAGATGTTGGTCGTGCTACGCAGTGCGGTGGTCCTGCGCTCGTGGCTGCCGGGGCTGGTTCACCTGGTGGAGCAGCTGGAGTTCCGCAGGGGGGTCCTGCCTCCCGGCGGACTGCACGAGCTCCCGGACGGCGACCTCATCCGCCTGGCGCGCACGGAAATCCAGCAAGCCATGGATCCGCAGAAGCCGGCTACCACGGGCATCGCGGAGGCAATTCGCCGGCAGGCGTCCAACAACAAGGTCATGGCGCTGCTCCGGTCCGCCCTCGGCCCGAACGTCCTCCGGGCGCCGGACGCCCTGAAGGTCAGGGAGTACCTCAACAGCGAGGAGTCTCTACACAGCTCGCAGCGGTACACACTGGCCCGGCTCGGCCAGAACCTCGCCCGCATCCGGAGCCGGGCGCAGCTGAACGCGTCGGAGTCTGTGCCCATCGATATTGCCCGGGAGGCAGAGCGTCTGGGCGATCTGGCGCTGGGGATGGAGCGCGGGAACGTGGACGGGCGGATGGTCTGGCGCCTGGTGCAGTGGAACTTGCAGGATGCTCTGCTGGCGGCCGAGCAGGAGGACATGGATTCCCTCCACACCCTGAACCAGTCCCTGAACCCTGATCTGTCCCTGCAGCAGTTGATCGGCGATGACGAGCAAGTGCGGGAGGGCGTCCAGAAGGAACTGGATCTGGTCCGTGCGGGGCTGGACAACCCTGACGTCGAGATGTTGAAGTTCCTGGTCGATGCCTTGTCCGAGACGGCTGTTCGGTCGTCACTCGCACCGGTCACGGCGCCGCACGGGTTCACGGCGGACGTGCACGACGGGGCGGAGGGCATCGTTCTGCTCGTGCGCCCGCAGGTGGTGTTCGTCCGTGGTGACGCCAAGGTCACCCGGTCCGACGAACAGACGCTGGCCGACCGGGTGCGAAAGCTGGTCAAGAGTGCCTGGGACTCGACGGACGGGGGGGTGACGGACAGTCGGAGGGTCTTCGTCCGGGTCGTCCCCGAAATCGGGTCACTGAAGGAGCGGACGCCCGACGTCGTCTTCGTCCTTCAGCGCGGTACAGAAACCGTCCAGCCGATCCATGTTGGCATCCAGCGGCATCTGAGCACTCTGCCCCCGACCGTCCTGCTCGAGCCGCTGTCCGTCGGCGCCACCGACCGGGAGATCCTGAACGCTTTCCGGCCCGTTCTGGGTCTGCCGAACCGGAGCATGGTGGGCGGGGCGCACAGCTCCGTGGACGACGACGTCCGCCAGATCGCCCGGCTGGTGCTGGACCAGATGAGCGTGAACGACGCCTCCGGGAGATGGCGTCCAGGGCGGGAGGCCGACTGGTACGGGCTGCGGGCCGAGGACCTGGAAAGCCTCCGACACCAGATGCTGTTGAAGCTGTGGTTGCGCAGAATCCGTCTCGGTGTGGACGGCCTGGTGCCCAATTCCGTTACGGGCGGCAACTGGTCAGGGGTGCAGGGAATGGTGCGGGCGCTTGAGCCCGCCCACATCCGCAGCATGGTCGCCGAGGCTGCCGCGACGGGCAACGAGAACGTCGAAAGGGTCGTACGCCTGCAGGCACAGGACGCGCCAGACGATTTCGTCCTGGTGAGTGTGGGCGTCCACATGTCCCAGGGCCAGCCGCCGGGGATCGTCGTCGTCGTCGGGCAGCGCCGAGACCCCACGCCGCCCGTCCAGCAGGCGTCCTCAGGGCGCCAATTCGAGGTGCACCTGGAGGAGCCACCGCCTCGGCCCTCGACCAGCGACAGGCAACGCGCTGCTCTGCTCGCTCTGCGTGCGAACGCCGCGCGGATGACCGAAGCGGACGGCCGACCGGTGACGTTGCCGGAAGACGAGGTCCTCGAAGCCATCCTTGATCAAGTGAGGACGTCGAGGCCTCCGGCGGCAACTCTCACCCAGCTGAGCTGGCACGTCCTGGACGTGATAGCCAAGGGCGGCCCCGGACTCGGGCACAGCCACAGCGACAGCGACAGCGACGGCGACAGCCACAGCGACAGCGACGAGCCCGTGAACGTGGCTGACGAGGAGGACGACTGGGGAAGTCGTCCGGCAGATGTCGCCGGCTGGGTCCCGAGCGTCGAAAATTACCAAGATTATTGGAATTTCACCGCCGAGGACAAGTACGCGGTGGCCGTACTGCTGCAGGAAGATTTGGGCCAGCTGGTCCTCGACGCCGAGAGCTCCGGGGAATCGGCATCCGAGTCGGGGAACTCCTCCGAGGCCGAGATGGAGGCGGATGAGGGGGCAGCATCGGTCGACGACCTCGTCGCTCAACAGATGGACCCGTACTCCTCAGCCGGCCAGGCCGGCCTCCGGAGGAGTCCGCTGAGCGGCCTGTGGGTGGGCCAGGAGTGGATTGGCCCGGGCCATCGCCTCCTGAACATGCCCAGCGTACGGCCTCTGGCTGAGGACGGCCGGGTCCGGCACTTTGAGAGTACTGAGGAGTTGACTCAGTACGTGCGTGGACAGCTCGATCACGTGATCAGTGTGGATGCAGAGGGCGGTCGGGACGTCTTCTTGCGCTTCCCGCGCCACGGGATGATCGCCTTGGGCGAGACCCACACTGACGAGCTCACCGGCTGGGCCGTCTTCGCCCGGATGCTCGCGAATTACGACGTCAGGACGCACGGTGTTCCGACCTTCGTGCACGAGGAGATTCCGTACGACATTTCTTCCGGGTTCCCGCAGCTGCAAGGCATGTATGAGCAAGATCTTACTGCCCGGTTCGGTGAGCTCGGGCTGGCGGTGCCGGACGACTGGCGACCGTTCGCCCTGTCGTCAGGCTTCGCCACGCTGGGGCAGATAATTGCCGATCTGCGTATCCAGCTGGACGACCCCGCCCGGATCGCCGCGAATCATCCATATGACCTGGAAATCTGGCGAGTCAAACTCTTGTACCAATGGGGTTATGCGCTGGATGTTTCGACACGGGGCCCCGGCGTTGACGAACGGATCAGTGACAGCGAACAGCATCTGATCGCTGTCTATCATCATAACTACCCGATATTGGCTCCGTTCGTTGATCACGTCAATAAGGGCTCCTTGGTGGAAGCTTTTGAAGCAGTGCGTCGGGAGAACGGAGATGCTTATTACGGAAATGTTTTCCTTAATGCGCTGCGCGACTTCGTCGATGCTGTGATCGATGCCCTGATCGATCGGGTTCAGCTGGACCCGCGATTGAATTCGGCTGAACAGAATGCTGTGCTGGCGCAGCGGAACCACGGGGATCATAATTTCGGCCTGTTCTCAGACTGGCGCGAGTTCGCCATGATCAACAGCCTCAAGCGGGCGATCGGAACGCGTCGGCGGTTCGCCTTCGCGGGGTCCAGCCATCTGGCGGTGTGGGCCGACCGGCCCGACCTTCAGGCGGTGCACGTGTTCAACCTGTCACCCGAGGGGCGCGACAGGCAGGTTTTCCGGGCGGGGACCGACGGCTTGCGCCAACGCGCGGTTGCGGCGGCGGAGGCGGTCCGGAGCATCTATCAGCAGCTTGCTCCGTCGTCCGGTGCCCAGGACGGGCAGATCGCGACCACTCAGCATGAGAGTCACGCTGGGGCCGGGGCCGGTGTGTGGGTGGATGGCAAGAAGCTGACTCCGGAGCATGCGGCGTGGGGTGTCGCGCAGGCCGAGGGGTGGTTGTCGGACGGTCTGGAACGCCGTTTCGAGTCGGTTCGTGAACTGCATGCCTAC
>NZ_JAHBAY010000035.1 GCF_018499875.1 Kineosporia corallincola
GCGTCCGCTCCTTGAGAACTCAACAGCGCATCTGAACAACCGATGCCAATTTGGTCAGTTGATTGACTGGCTGCTTGGCTGATGGTCTCTGGTTCTGCCAGGTGTCCGACCCCCGTCGGTGCCTGGGTTGACGGGATCAGGGTTATTGGTCAGGATTCATTTGCACTACTTCGCGAAAAGTCTTCTTAGAAGATTATTTACGGAGAGTTTGATCCTGGCTCAGGACGAACGCTGGCGGCGTGCTTAACACATGCAAGTCGAACGGTGAACCACTTCGGTGGGGATCAGTGGCGAACGGGTGAGTAACACGTGAGTAATCTGCCTCTGACTCTGGGATAACCACGGGAAACGGTGGCTAATACCGGATATGACACATGGTCGCATGGTCTGTGTGTGGAAAGTTTTTCGGTCAGGGATGAGCTCGCGGCCTATCAGCTTGTTGGTGGGGTAATGGCCTACCAAGGCGACGACGGGTAGCCGGCCTGAGAGGGCGACCGGCCACACTGGGACTGAGACACGGCCCAGACTCCTACGGGAGGCAGCAGTGGGGAATATTGCGCAATGGGCGAAAGCCTGACGCAGCGACGCCGCGTGAGGGATGAAGGCCTTCGGGTCGTAAACCTCTTTCAGCAGGGAAGAAGCGTGAGTGACGGTACCTGCAGAAGAAGCACCGGCTAACTACGTGCCAGCAGCCGCGGTAATACGTAGGGTGCAAGCGTTGTCCGGAATTATTGGGCGTAAAGAGCTCGTAGGCGGTCTGTCGCGTCTGCTGTGAAAACCTAGGGCTTAACTCTGGGCGTGCAGTGGGTACGGGCAGGCTAGAGTGTGCTAGGGGAGACTGGAATTCCTGGTGTAGCGGTGAAATGCGCAGATATCAGGAGGAACACCGGTGGCGAAGGCGGGTCTCTGGGGCATAACTGACGCTGAGGAGCGAAAGCATGGGGAGCGAACAGGATTAGATACCCTGGTAGTCCATGCCGTAAACGTTGGGCGCTAGGTGTGGGGTCCATTCCACGGATTCTGCGCCGCAGCTAACGCATTAAGCGCCCCGCCTGGGGAGTACGGCCGCAAGGCTAAAACTCAAAGGAATTGACGGGGGCCCGCACAAGCGGCGGAGCATGCGGATTAATTCGATGCAACGCGAAGAACCTTACCAAGGCTTGACATGGGGTGAAAACTCGCAGAGATGCGGGGTCCGTAAGGGCGCCTCACAGGTGGTGCATGGTTGTCGTCAGCTCGTGTCGTGAGATGTTGGGTTAAGTCCCGCAACGAGCGCAACCCTCGTTCTATGTTGCCAGCACGTCATGGTGGGAACTCATAGGAGACTGCCGGGGTCAACTCGGAGGAAGGTGGGGATGACGTCAAATCATCATGCCCCTTATGTCTTGGGCTTCACGCGTGCTACAATGGCCAGTACAATGGGCTGCGAGACCGTAAGGTGGAGCGAATCCCAAAAAGCTGGTCTCAGTTCGGATCGGGGTCTGCAACTCGACCCCGTGAAGTTGGAGTCGCTAGTAATCGCAGATCAGCAGTGCTGCGGTGAATACGTTCCCGGGCCTTGTACACACCGCCCGTCACGTCATGAAAGTCGGTAACACCCGAAGCCGGTGGCCTAACCCTTGTGGAGGGAGCCGTCGAAGGTGGGACTGGCGATTAGGACGAAGTCGTAACAAGGTAGCCGTACCGGAAGGTGCGGCTGGATCACCTCCTTTCTAAGGAGCACTCGACAGTCCTGGCCGGCGTGAGCCGGCAGGGGACTCAGAGGTATGTCACTGCTCAGGCGATGAGCCGGCTCAATCATGAGCTGGCCTGGTTCTGGGGTGGCTGCTCAGGGTGGAACATCGGTTGGCACTCACTCCCGGGGTTGGGGGTGGTGATGCGCTGTTGGGTCCTGAGGGAGCGGGCCATGGGCTGGGAACAGTCGATGGGTCGTGAACTTGGGAGGGCCTCGTGAGGGGTCTTCGACTGGCATGACAGTCCTTCCATCAAAGTGCCTCGCGTGTGGCGGTTTTCCGCTGTGGTTGGGGTGTCTGGTGGGTGTGGGGTCTGTGTGTGTTCGTTGCTTGTGAACTGTATAGTGGACGTGAGCATCTTTTTATCTGTGCATATTTCGTGTGCATCCGGGCCTTTGGGGTTTCGGGTGTGTGTCGAGTAAGTTTTTAAGGGCATACGGTGGATGTCTTGGCACCAGGAGCCGATGAAGGACGTAGGAGCCTGCGATAAGCCTCGAGGAGCTGGCAACCGAGCTGTGATTCGAGGGTTTCCGAATGGGGTAACCCGGCTGGAGATGTGTCCAGTCACTTGCACCTGAATATATAGGGTGTTGAGGGGGAACGACGGGAAGTGAAACATCTCAGTACCGTCAGGAAGAGAAAACAACATGTGATTCCGTGAGTAGTGGCGAGCGAAAGCGGATGAGGCTAAACCGGGCGTGTGTGATAGCTGGCAGGCGTTGCATGTCCGGGGTCGTGGGATCCCGCTTCTTACCACTGTCATGGTGAGGGGGAGTCAGAAAATCATGTCATAGGCGAACGTCATTGAATGGGCGACCGTAGAGGGTGTTAGTCCTGTAGCCGAAATGATGTGGTCTTCCTTGTGGGTGTCCCAAGTAGCACGGGGCTCGTGGAATCTCGTGTGAATCTGGCAGGACCACCTGCTAAGCCTAAATACTCCCTGGTGACCGATAGCGGACTAGTACCGTGAGGGAAAGATGAAAAGTACCCCGGGAGGGGAGTGAAATAGTACCTGAAACCGTGTGCCTACAATCCGTCGGAGCCTTGCGGGGTGACGGCGTGCCTTTTGAAGAATGAGCCTGCGAGTTAGTGGTGTGTGGCGAGGTTAACCCGGGTGGGGTAGCCGTAGCGAAAGCGAGTCCGAAGAGGGCGTTTGAGTCGCATGCTCTAGACCCGAAGCGGAGTGATCTACCCATGGCCAGGTTGAAGCGCGGGTAAGACCGCGTGGAGGACCGAACCCACCAGGGTTGAAAACCTGGGGGATGAGCTGTGGGTAGGGGTGAAAGGCCAATCAAACTCCGTGATAGCTGGTTCTCCCCGAAATGCATTTAGGTGCAGCGTTGCGTGTTTCTTGCCGGAGGTAGAGCTACTGGATGGCTAATGGGCCCTACAAGGTTACTGACGTCAGCCAAACTCCGAATGCCGGTAAGTGAGAGCGTGGCAGTGAGACTGCGGGGGATAAGCTTCGTAGTCGAGAGGGAAACAGCCCAGATCACCAGCTAAGGCCCCTAAGCGTGTACTAAGTGGGAAAGGATGTGGAGTTGCTGTGACAACCAGGAGGTTGGCTTAGAAGCAGCCACCCTTTAAAGAGTGCGTAATAGCTCACTGGTCAAGTGATTCCGCGCCGACAATGTAGCGGGGCTCAAGTACACCGCCGAAGCTGTGGCATTCACACAATAATCTAGCGTGCCCTTGATGGTGTGTTCAGGTGTGTGGATGGGTAGGGGAGCGTCGTGTGGCGAGTGAAGCGCCGGGGTGACCCAGGTGTGGACGCCACACGAGTGAGAATGCAGGCATGAGTAGCGAAAGACGGGTGAGAAACCCGTCCGCCGAATGACCAAGGGTTCCAGGGCCAGGCTAATCCGCCCTGGGTAAGTCGGGACCTAAGGCGAGGCCGACAGGCGTAGTCGATGGACAACGGGTTGATATTCCCGTACCGGCGAAGAACCGCCCATATCGAACC
>NZ_JAHBAY010000036.1 GCF_018499875.1 Kineosporia corallincola
AGACCTGGACTGTGTTGGGACTGCGGGGTTGTTCGTGAGTCAGGGTGGGGTATCGGAAGGCAACCAGCGAGAATCGAGGCGCGTGACCGGGAAACCTTGCGTCGCAGAAAATCCTGCCCCACCGCCCCGAGCGGCTCGGAATAACCTCCGCCCCGCCCGCTTAATCCGCACGCGCCTGCACCGAGTGCAGACCTCAACCACCATAACCCACTAGGCGAGGCTTGAAAACTATACCGTTCCCAACAAGATCATTCAGGACAAATGGGCGGAACGTTTTGGATCTTTAGACTATGCTTTAGTGCAACCACTAAGTATAACGAGCCCTGAGGCGACTGATCATGTGACTGCAATTTGCAGCGGCGAATGAATGAACCAAGTCGATTTCCTTGAACGATATTATCGGCACCTTTTATAATTCTGAGTGACGGTCGAGGATGAGCATCCCCTCCTCCCTGTAAAGTGGACCAGAACGGAAATTCATCGCAGTGCCAGGCCCTTGACCGTTTCCCTGCACACTCGGGCTCTCTTGCATACCATTGCGGATTCTTAGGTTTCGTCAAATAGTTCAGCTTAGCCCATTCAGGATGTCCATCTCGAACAGATAGTGCCGAAATATCGTGCCGAGTCGCCTCCCTTGCCTCATTGGCCGTCACGAAAATGGGAGTTGTCGCACACTTCGCAAACTCTTCACGAATCAGGGACATTTCTTTGACGCAGGCCCGCGCGACGATCTCGACAGTAGTTGACGGGAGCGACGGAACGGATGCCCGTACGCTCTCTATTACGCGGGCAAGATCATACCCATTCTCTACCTGCTGTCTCTTGGTGGGGGGTGTCGATTGCCCCCCACCAGTATTTCCGCCTCCAGCGCTTCCGCCTCGGGGCGGCTTACTCGGAAGCGGAAACTCTTGGCCGAAAATGTAGCGAATGATTCCTTCTCCAGAGTCCCAAGCGAGCAGGAGGGTCACGAGGTCCGCTGAAGTCGTTCCGGGCTTGATTAAAGTGATACAGTCCTGATATTGGTCACTTACCGAAAGCCCCCGATAATGGGTTGCACCGGGCATCTCATTAAGAGACACACAAAGATCGTCCACCGGTAATGTGCCCAGTAGTGCAGATGCAGCGATTAGTGCGCTCGACTCTTGCGGTGCTGCGACCAGATCCGAGATGGCAAAGATCCTGTCTTCCGTTACGCTAGCCCCAAATAGTAAGACTTGAATATGAGATGTTCTCGGGTCTACATTGGCAACATCCATCTCCCCTGAAGATGGAACACCAAAGCCTCCCTCGGACCAAGCTGCTTGATAGCGACTGTAATGCATTCCTTCGTTGTCGTAGTAGGCAAGATGTATATTTGTAATACAGCTCGAACAGTTGGCTTCGGCATCCCAGTCCACCGTTGCCTTGAACCGCGATCCGTTCCATTCAACGTTTCGAAAATGAATGAAGTCGCCGTTCTCGGCATTTGCTGCGCCAGGCACAGCAGTAGCACCGTATGCCGGTGACGGCACTATAAGCACAAGCAAAAGGGCAAGTAGCAGGCCGCGAATTTTCATGCCACTATATTCTCACCGCGGAAACCGCGCTTGTCCACTTTTCCCTCGACTGTTCAGCTGATTACTCGAAGGTCGGGGTTTGTATTCGGGCTACGCCGCATAGTCCCATCCTTCTTGCTCCTCTACCGGGTGATCTCTCAGTTCGACGCATACTCAAGCAACCGATCTGAGTGACACCGCAGACAACCCAAAACCTCCCGAACGTCGGTATTTTGGCTTTCTGCGCTTACTGTGGCCAAAGGGTGCGTAGCGAAGGTCCTCTGACATGGGCATCTCCTTCTCTTCACCGGACAAGGTGAGTGAATACGTGGGCTTCCCCCGGGTGCTCCGCTTCGCAGCTTGATCCAGAAGAGAGTAATTCGGCAGTGCGTGACTGGCGCTGGCGTCGAGCTGCCGGGTGCCCCGTCGGGTCGGTGCCGCAGGTGCCGCATGCCCGGCGGGGCGTCCCGGCCTTCCTCGGTGTTCGGCAACTGGTCTGAGTGCTGCCGTAGCTGAGGCTCTGCTGTGGTCGCGGCGCGGTCGCCGTTGCTCGGCAACTGCGGTTCGGCATGAGTTGAGGGCAGGAAGCACACCAGTGGTGCCTCCT
>NZ_JAHBAY010000037.1 GCF_018499875.1 Kineosporia corallincola
TTCGAGGGCAGGGAATCCCCACCACGTCCCGAACCACCCGAGCCGCCCGCCGAACCCTCCAGCGCCGGCTTCTCGGACATCGCCCGCACCGAACTGTGCAGCTCGTCCGCGGACGGAAGATTACGCAGCTCGATGGGCTCACCGATGACCTGACGCCCGGCCCGCCCCAGCGCACCCATCAGCGCACCGGCACCGAAAGCAGCCACCCCGGTCTCGAACTCATGATCCGGCCCGAACAACAAATTGTAGAAACCAGTCGCCAGAACCATCGTCGTACCACCGGTGGCCGCCGACACCCCGTAATCGGCCACCTTGTAACCGAACGTCCCCGCATAATTCTTCTGGAGATTCCGCACCACCAGATAAGGCACATCATCAGCCAGAGCGTCCACCGTCGCCCGGCCCAGCCTGTCCTCGTACCCCGCAAGAACCTTCCGCAGATCACCCTGCAGATCCTTCATATTCTTCCGGGACCAGTTCACGGCAAACGACTCCGCATAATCCCGGCCCAGCTCACGAGCCAGATCCGCCCGCATCACCGAACCGAAATGACGCTCGAACACCGCCGCCATACGCTCGACGAACTCACCCGCGTCACCCAGGACCTTACGGGTGAACGAGTCGACGCCCAGACCGCGGAACAGATCCGCGTCCGCGTCCCCGAAAACGCGCAGGTACCGGGCCATGAACCCGGAAGCCTGGTTCGGCCCAGCAACCTGCCGAAGATCGTTGCCGACCTTCTTCAGAATGTCGGCCGGTGCCAGTTCCCCGCCGGCCTTGGCACCGCTCCCCGGAATCTTCTGATTTCCACCGAGTCCCAGGTCGTCGGCGGCCCGGCCCCCCGTGCGCACCTCCACACCCTTGAAACCCTTGACCAGACCACCAGAATCACCCGCGAAAACCTTACTCAGATCACCGGCGACACCACCCACACCCCCCGACGACGGAGCATCCCCCAGCACCTTCGCCAGATCCCCCGCCAGAACCTTCTGGAAATCCGCCCCCAGAACATTCCCGATCCCCTTCGTCAACCCCGGCGCGAACCCCGAAAGACCACCACCGATCAAACCCGCGATCACCGCGAACTCGATCGCCCCAAGCGTGTTCTCCGCACTCCACTCATCACGGTGACCATCCATGAACTGCTTTGCCTGAATGATCACATCCATCAGAACACCGGCAGTCACCTGCAACGCCATCTGCGTCGAAATATGCGCCACCAGACGCGCAACCGTCTTCCCGATCCCCCACCGCGCCAGAACCCGCACCCACCACGCCTCGATCGGCGCCATCCAGTTCCACCACGCCGTCGCAGCAATAGCCGCCAGATCAGCCACCGTCCACGCCAGAAGCGCAAACAGCATCCACTTCGCATACTCGAACTGATTACCCGTGTCCCGCCCCACCCGCGCCAGCACCACCGCCGACTCCGCAGCCTTCCCCAGATAATCACCACGATCACCCGAAGCCTCATGCAGAACATCCGACGCCACAAACGGACGCAAAACAGCAATAAACGAATCAGCAGCCTCCCCCTGCCAATTCGCCTTCACCTCCACCATCAACTCAAGAATCGCCGACCGCAACGCCAGCAGATCCTCCGCCACCCCCTCATACAGAACCGCCACCTCACGCAGCAGATCCTCATTACCCTGCGGAACATCCATCCCCGTCAGAGCCTTCATAAAACCCGCCAGCGCAGGCGAAATCTCAACAGCCACAACTCACC
>NZ_JAHBAY010000038.1 GCF_018499875.1 Kineosporia corallincola
GCCTCGGCCAGCCGCTGCTCCACCGCGTCCCACGACCCGGCCGCGACCCACCCCGGGCCCGCCCCGAACCGCGACCGGGCCCCGCTCCCGGCCAGCGCCAGGTCATCGACCGGGCCGGCCGCCGCGACACCGCGCGGATACAGCGAGGCGCCCAGGGCCTCCAGCACGATCAGGCACTCGACCACACCGGCCTCGGCCGTGGCCCGGGCCAGGATCGCGTCCGCCCGCTCCAGCAACGTCGCGTGCGACAGCACGGCCGGCGCACCCACCGGCAGCCCGTCCAGGAACGCCCCGGAAGGAACCGGCCCGAGATCCGTCACCGAGGCCGGGAGGTGGCGCGGGAAAACCGAAAGGTGGCGCGGAGAAGCCACGATCGCATCCGCACGCACGGGCTCGACGGAAGACGACGGCACCGAGACCGCGACCCGCAGCAGGTGGGCCAGCGGCGGCAGCGGCGATTCCAGGCCCGGCGCACCGTGTTCGGTGTTCGGGGCCGGCACGATCGTCTGCTCACGCACCTGGTCGTACGACGCGAACAGGTTCTCCAGGTTCAGCCGGGCCGTCCCCGGAACCTGCGGTTGCCCGTCGAGCCAGCGCAGCAGCCCTTCGAGTCCGCTCCATTCGGCCTGGGGAGCGAGCGCCTTCAGGGCCGGGAGCTCGGCCAGCCAGTGCGTGACCACCGTCTCCAGCACCGACGGGGTGGCCGGCGTGTTCGCCAGCGCCTCGCGCACCGCCGACGGCACCGACATCGACACCATGGCCATACCGGCGTAGTACGAACTGCTGGACGAGGCGAAGCTCGGCGAGTAGTGCGTCGACACCCAGGCCTGCGAGCGATCGCTCCACATCTGCCAGCCACCCGTGGGCGACGGACGCCACCAGATCCCGTTGTCGTACACGTCCGAACTGGGCGCCGGCGCCGGGCTCTGGTACGACCGGGCCGGGTACTGCGACGTGTCCACCGGATAGCTGCTCGCGTACGAGTCCTCGAAGTACGAAACCCGGTTCCCGCGCGACAGGTTCGGTTCCGGATCCATACTCAGCGAACTCATCTGCGCATCGAGCGAGGAGTAGGCCGACGACGAGCTGTACGCCGGGTATGCCGACGACGAGGAGCTGTACGCCGCGGAGACCGGCGGCGCGGCGGGTGCCGGCATCGTCGCGAGGGAGGTGTCGGTGTTGCGCTGCGCCGAGGTCACGAAGCCCGCGATCTCGTTCCAGTCGTCCTCGAAACCCGCCAGGTCGACGTAGTCATCGCCGTACCGCCGGATCTCACCGACCGCCGCAACCGCGGCCCACCGGCCGCGGTTGGTGTCCATCGTGGTGAAGTAGGTGCGAACACCCATCGCCTCGTACTGGTCGATGTGCACCGCTGTGCTCAGCAGCGCGTTGTCCAGATAGTCGCCGATCGAGACGCGCGAGCTCGCGCCCCTCAGCCCACGGGTCAGGATGCTGGCATCGATGTTCCGGCTCTGCTCGCGCACCATCCGTACGAACTCGGTCCGCACGGCCTGCCGGTTGTCCCGCAAAAAGTCCTGGACCTCGCCGGGCAGGTTCGCCAGCATCGCCTTCAGCGACGTGCGCAGGGCCACCGTCGTGCGGTTCTTGGTCAGGCCTTCCGCCGACGCCGCCGAACT
>NZ_JAHBAY010000039.1 GCF_018499875.1 Kineosporia corallincola
TGAGATGTGATGATGACCGCATTGGCGGGAAGTGGGTGATCCTATGCTGTCGAGAAAAGCATCTAGCGAGGTTCGAGCCGCCCGTACCCTAAACCGACTCAGGTGGTCAGGTAGAGAATACTAAGGCGATCGAGTGAATCGTGGTTAAGGAACTCGGCAAAATGCCCCCGTAACTTCGGGAGAAGGGGGGCCTGAGGCGTGATCTCCACTTGCTGGGGTGAGCGTTTGAGGGCCGCAGAGACCAGGGAGAAGCGACTGTTTACTAAAAACACAGGTCCGTGCGAAGTCGCAAGACGATGTATACGGACTGACGCCTGCCCGGTGCTGGAACGTTAAGGGGACCGGTTAGCCGTAAGGCGAGGCTGAGAACTTAAGCGCCAGTAAACGGCGGTGGTAACTATAACCATCCTAAGGTAGCGAAATTCCTTGTCGGGTAAGTTCCGACCTGCACGAATGGCGTAACGACTTCTCCGCTGTCTCAACCGCGAACTCGGCGAAATTGCATTACGAGTAAAGATGCTCGTTACGCGCAGCAGGACGGAAAGACCCCGGGACCTTTACTATAGCTTGGTATTGGTGTTCGGGACGGCTTGTGTAGGATAGGTGGGAGACTGTGAAGCCGGCACGCTAGTGTGGGTGGAGTCGTCGTTGAAATACCACTCTGGTCGTTCTGGATGTCTAACTTCGGTCCGTGATCCGGATCAGGGACAGTGCCTGGTGGGTAGTTTAACTGGGGCGGTTGCCTCCTAAAGAGTAACGGAGGCGCCCAAAGGTTCCCTCAGCCTGGTTGGCAATCAGGTGTCGAGTGTAAGTGCACAAGGGAGCTTGACTGTGAGACCGACAGGTCGAGCAGGGACGAAAGTCGGGACTAGTGATCCGGCAGTGGCTTGTGGAAGCGCTGTCGCTCAACGGATAAAAGGTACCCCGGGGATAACAGGCTGATCTTGCCCAAGAGTCCATATCGACGGCATGGTTTGGCACCTCGATGTCGGCTCGTCGCATCCTGGGGCTGGAGTAGGTCCCAAGGGTTGGGCTGTTCGCCCATTAAAGCGGTACGCGAGCTGGGTTTAGAACGTCGTGAGACAGTTCGGTCCCTATCCGCTGCGCGCGTTGGAAACTTGAGAAGGGCTGTCCCTAGTACGAGAGGACCGGGACGGACGAACCTCTGGTGTGCCAGTTGTCCTGCCAAGGGCACCGCTGGTTAGCTACGTTCGGAAGGGATAACCGCTGAAGGCATCTAAGCGGGAAGCTCGCTTCAAGATGAGGTTTCCATGCACCCTTGGAGGTGTGGGAGGCTCCCAGCTAGACGACTGGGTTGATAGGCCGGATGTGGAAGCAAGGACTAACGACTTGTGAAGCTGACCGGTACTAATACGCCGATGACTTACCTAACACACACATGATATTGAGCGTGTTCACGTCCACTATGCGGTTCACGGGAAACGACCGTGCACACCCCCTCAGGAGTTAGGGGTGTCTGGTTGTGCCGAGAGAGTTACGGCGATCATAGCGGCAGGGAAACGCCCGGTCCCATTCCGAACCCGGAAGCTAAGCCTGCCTGCGCCGATGGTACTGCACTGGTTACGGTGTGGGAGAGTAGGACATCGCCGGACAA
>NZ_JAHBAY010000040.1 GCF_018499875.1 Kineosporia corallincola
CAGGGCCTTTGCGTAGTAGATCAAGAGTGCGCTGACCTGGAGCGATGAGGGCTTGAGGACTCTGGCGGGGCAGTGGGAAGCGGGCGTGGCACGTCCGGAATCATGGAGTTTGCGAAGACACGACAACTCCAGACAAGGCCACACCCGCGGATGCCATCTTCTCTCATTGCCACGCTGAACGACACCTTGATCAGCGACGAGTTTACCGACCTGAAGATCACGGAAAGTGATCATCGAGGGCTCCGGGAACGCTTGGAAGAGGTGCCCGATCCGCGAGATCCTCGCGGCGTCCGGTATCCCCTGGCCAGCCTGCTGACCATTGCCGTCTGCGCGGTGATCGCTGGGGCCGTGACGTTCGCGGCGGTCGGCGACTGGATCGAGGACCTGGGCGAGGAGTACCTGGCCGACATCGGCCTGACGGGTGCCCGGCCTGTGAACACGACCTTGTGGCGTGTCCTGACCCGCGTCGATTCCGTTGCCCTGTCCAGCGTCCTGGCGACGTGGCTCCTGTCGCGAAAAGGACTCTCAGGCAATATGCCTGCCGAAAGCGCGGCAGGAAGTATCGAGCCCGGCACGAGCGGGCCGGCCGTGATCGCCAGGCGGGTGATCGCGGTGGACGGCAAGGCCATACGGGGCACCGTGCGCGCCGACGGGCGCTATGTGCACCTGCTGGCCGCCTACGACGTGGCCACCGGCGTGACGCTCGCGCAGATCCCGGTCGGTGACAAGGGCGGCGAGACCGGTCATTTCACAGTGCTGATGGACCAGGTGGAAGCCGTCCTCGGCGGCCGGGAAAGCCTGGAAGGAGCCGTCGTCGTGGCCGATGCCCTGCACGCACAGACCACACACGCCCATGACCTGGCCGCCCGGGGTGCCGTGTTGTTCGTGCGGGTCAAGGCCAATCAGGAGACTCTGCACAACCAGCTGAAAAGGCTTCCCTGGAAGGACATCCCGGTCGGGCACCGAACCCGGGACGCCGTGCATGGCCGCCGGGAGACCCGCACCCTGAAAGCCCTGACTCTTCAGGAGCCGCTGGCTCTGGCCTTCCCACACGCCGTCCAGGCCGTCCGGATCACCCGCACCCGCATCATCAAGGGCAAGACCACCCGCGACACCGCCTACCTCATCATCAGTCTGCCTCACGAGCACGCCGGCGCCGCAACCCTGAACCTGTGGGCCCGTCAGGAATGGCACATCGAGAACCGCCTGCACTGGGTCAAGGACATGACCCTGCGTGAGGACGAACACCGAGCCACGACCGGCCAGGGACCGGCCGTCTTCGCCGTCCTGCGCAACACCGCGATCGGCTTTCACCGCCTCGAGGACCAGACCAACATCGCCCGAGCCACACGCGGCGCTTCACGCCAGACCGGACCCCTCATTCGGGCCGTGACCAGCAACGGAACCACTACGCAATGACCCTG
>NZ_JAHBAY010000041.1 GCF_018499875.1 Kineosporia corallincola
CAGGGTCACGTCAAAGTGTGACGGGTGGGAACGTGGCTGGTCAGGAGGTGGATGATCTTGGCGGGATGTCGGGCGTGGTGGCGTAGGGCTGCGGCGATGTTGGTGGCTCCGGTCAGGCGGTGGAGGCTGAGGGCGGCTGAGCGGAGGGTGGCCATGGTGCGTGGGGCGTTGCCGGTGCGGATCTGGCTGCGGTCCTCGTCGAAAGTCACGTCTCTGACCCAGTGAAGCCGGTTTTCGATGCCCCAGTGGCCCTGTACCCAGGCCGCGAGAGTCTCGGCGGGGGCGGCCAGGTGGTCGGCGGAGGTGATGACGTAGACGATCTCGATCGTCTTCTTTGTTCTGCCGGGCTTTTTCGGGTGTGGTCGGGTGACGGTGCGGCGGACTTTCGCGATCTGGGTGGCTGCGGGGAACTGGATCCAGGCTGGAGCGGTCGTGATCTTGATGGCGCGGTGGACTCGCCGGCCGTGACCTGTCTCGACACCGCTGTGGGCCGGAATGTGTTTCCAGGGGAGTCGTTTGCAGTCCAGGTAGAGAGATTTCTGGTTGGCCTTGACGGTCAGGACGTAGTCCGCTCCGGCTGCGGTGATGGCCTGCGCAGTCTCGGTCTGCGTGTGCAGGGCATCGAGCGTGATCACGGCGCCGGCCAGCATCTGCGTCTTCTCCAGGATCGCCAGGAGATCCTGGGCGGCCGGGATCTCGTTGCTCTTGGCGGCGACCGCGATCTGTCCCAGGACTGTGCCGCTGCCCTGGTCGAACGCGGCGACCAGGTGCGGGGCGGCAGCGTCCTGGGTGCGGGCGCCGCGCACGCTCTTGCCGTCGATCGCGATCACCCGGCGTCCGTTCACCAGGGTCGTCGAGGTGTGAAACCAGCCGCCCAGCAGCCGATCCAGCTCGTCCGGGTCCACCATGGTCACCGCGCGCCGGAACGTCGCCTCCGACGGGCACCGGCGCAGACCCAGGCGAGCCAGCAGATCCGGCTCGGTATCGGCGGCCCACTGCGCCATCGCGGCGAACGAGCGCACCCCGGCCAGCGTGGCTGCCATCCCGGCGGCCAGCACCCCCGCCAGGGGGTGCCGCTGCCCGCGACGCGCCCGCGGATCCGCGACCCTGCCCAGAAGGTCAAGCAGAACCTGCTGTGGCGCAACACGTTCAACAACCGCATCACCAGACCCGGGGTGCTCGTTGTGGCAGCAGGATCGACGGCAGTGCGAGAGGATGACATGGCGGATGTGGCCCCGGGGGCCGATGGATTGGTGTGGTAACCCCCATCAAAACCGTTCAGGCCACATCCGTCACCAATCGGACATGGCGTGTCGCTCCATAAAATCCCAGATCAGAGCCCGATCGAACGACTTTGACGGGGCCCTGGG
>NZ_JAHBAY010000042.1 GCF_018499875.1 Kineosporia corallincola
GTGCATGATGCTCAGACGGCTGTGGCGAAGCTGACGCGCTGGCGTGAGCTGGTGCCTGGTCTGACGCAGGTGGTTCTGCATGATGATCGTCGTGCGGATCATGTGCCGGAGTCTCTTCCGGGGAGTGATCTTTCGGCCCGTATCCCGATCGGTGAGGCGGGGGCGAGCTGGCTGCCGGAATACGACGCGGCGCTGGCCGATCCGACCCGGGGAACCCGGGTCGTGGTCAACGTCATGCTCTACGGCCATCGGGACCGGTACGCGGTGCGGTTGCTGCCTGCGGCCACGCTCCAGCGGGTGCTCACGGACGACACAAGGCAGCTCACGCAACGAGCCGGAACCAGCCTGCTGCGGGTGCTGGAGCGTATCCATCACCGTCGTGGCGAGTTTCGTCCTCCTGAGCTCTCGGGCATGTCCGGTCTGGGAGCACGGAGAATCCTGGAGGAGGAACTCGAGCGCCTCCGAGGGGAGGACGACCCGGATCCGCTGAGCCGGCTCCTGGACGACCTGGCCGCCCGCCCCGAGCCGATTCCCGATCCCGTCGTGGTGCAGCGGTATCTCGAGGCTCCGGAGCCGGTGACCTCCACGGCCCGGCTGGCCACGCTGGAGCGCATACGATCGGTGCTGGTCTCCCGGCTGGGCGACGACGCTCCGGACATTCTGAAGGCTGCGAAGGCCGAACAGCTGCAAGACGTCGTCGTCCGCAGCCTCGACGCCCTGGAATCCGCCTTCGGCGCGTCACAAATCGGCCGTCAGGCGATTCTGACCGAAGTTCTGCGCATCGCTGCGGTGCGGGGGTCCATGTTCACGACAAAGCACGGCGGGCCGTACCGGGCCCGTGTGGTCGATGTCGGTGACGTGCGGCTGGTGCAGATTCGTGTACACATCCACTTCGTAGCTGACAGCGACGTGACCGACGATCAGGCCCGCCGGACAGCTCGGATGGCACGTGAGGATGTCCCGGAATTTATTTCTGCGACAGGCGGTTTCGCATCCCGCGGCCGGACGGTCTTCATCCGGTTGCAGCCCGTGGTCACCATCGGGCGTCAGCGCGTTGAGGGGGCGCAGAACACGCAGCTGAGCGCAGGAGAGGGGCGAGCGGACGCGCGCCACGTCTACACGGAGAGCTCCGCCCAGACGCTGTTGCACGAAATGTTGCACGGTCTTGCACTTTCGGATCGTTACCCGGCCGACCAGGGGGAAACACAGCCTCTGCATCATGAGCAGCGGCGCCTGCGGCCTGGGAACCCGCCAGGGCCGACGCACTTCCGCCCCAACGCCCTCGATGCCGAGGACGCCGTGATGAGCTCCCGGTCCGAGACCTCACC
>NZ_JAHBAY010000043.1 GCF_018499875.1 Kineosporia corallincola
CTGCATGACGCTCAGACCGCCCGTGCCAAGCTTGACCGCTGGCGTGAGCTGGTGCCTGGGTTGGCGCAGGTGGTTCTGCATGATGATCGTCGTGCGGATCATGTGCCGGAGTCTCTTCCGGGGAGTGATCTTTCGGCCCGTATCCCGATCGGTGAGGCGGGGGCGAGCTGGCTGCCGGAGTACGACGCGACCCTGGCCGATCCTACCCGGGGCATCCAGGTCGCGGTCAACGGTCATTTCACCGAGTCCGTCGACTGGCACGCGGCGCCGTTGCTGCCTGCGGCCGAAATGCATCAGGTGCTCATCGCCGATGCAAAGAATCTTCCGAACCGAGCCGGAGGTGCGCTGTTCCGGTTGCTGGAGCGCGTGCATCATCGTCGTGGCGAATTCGGTCCCCGTGCGCAGCGGAGTATGTCCAACGCCTGGAAGAAGGACGCCCTCAGGTGGGAACTGCGCCAGCTCAAGGCAGGCGGTGATCCGGATCCGCTGAGCCGGCTTCTGGACGACCTGGCCGACCGCCCCGAGCCGATTCCCGATCCCGCTGTGGTGGAGCAGTATCTCGAAGCTCCGGAACCGGTCACCTCCAGAGCCCGGCTGGCCACGCTCGAGCGCATACGGTGGGCCCTGGTCTCCCGGCTGGGTCATGAGACTCCAAACGCCTTGAGCACCGCGAGGGGCGAGCAACTGCGGGAGGTCGTTCTCGACGCACTCGGGATTGCGGCCGGCGCAGCGGGATCCGGCCACCGTGCGGTCCTGACCGAGATTCTGCGCGTGGCGGCGGTGCAGGGGATGGCCTTCGTAGCCGAGGGAGGAGGGCAGTACCAAGCACGCGTGATCGATGTCGGTGACGTGCGGCTGGTGCGGATCAGGATACGCATCCACTTCGTGGCCGACAGCGACGTGACCGACGAACAGGCTCGCCGGACGGCCGACATGGAACGTCGCGACATACCCACGTTGTTCAACGCCATAGGTAGCTTCGATTCGCGGGGACGGACGGTTTTCCTCCGCCTGTACCCCGTCGTCACGTTTGGCCGCAGGTCACGTCCCGGAGTCCAGAACATCCGGCTGAGCAGCGGTTTCGGAATCGCGGACGCGACCCGCGTCTACACGGGGAGCAACGAGAAGACGCTGCTGCATGAGACCCTGCACGCTCTGGGACTGCGGGACCGGTATGCGGTGGAGCCCGGAGTGCCGCGGCCTTTGTTCTATGAAGAGCGGCGTCTACGGCCCGGAAACCCAGCCGGACCGACACATTTCCGGCCGAACGCGCTGGATGCTGTACCTACCATCATGAGTTCGGCGTCGACCGACGT
>NZ_JAHBAY010000044.1 GCF_018499875.1 Kineosporia corallincola
CAGGGTCTTTGCGTTCTCGGGTCTCGCTCAGATGACTTTTTGTAGGAGTTCGGTGACCTTGCGTCCGGCGCGGCGGGTGGCGCGGGCGATGTTGGTGGCACCGTCGCGGTGGTGGAACCCGACGGCGGTGTTGCACAGGACGGCGAAGACGGCTGGGCCGTTGCCGGTGTGGGCTCGGTGTTCGTCTTCTCGGTAGGTGGTGTCCTTGACGTGGTGAAGCCGGTTTTCGATGTGCCATTCCTGGCGGGCCCACCGGTTGAGCTCGACGGGGAGGGCGTCTTTGGTGGGGAGAGTGACGATGAGGTAGGCGGTTTCGCGGGTGACTTTTTCCTGGATGGTCCGGGTCCGGGTGATGCGGACGGCCTGCTCGGTGTGGGGGAAGGCCAGTCCGCCGGGGGTGGTGAGAGTTGCGGCTTTGAGGGTGCGGGTCTCCTTGCGGCCGTGGGCCTGGTTCCGGGTCCGGTCTCCGATGGGGAAGTCGCTCCAGGGCAGCGATTTCAGCTGGTTGAAGAGGGTGGGCTGGTTGGCCTTGACTCGCACCAGCAGGGCGGCGTCGTGGGTGGTGACGGTGTGGGTGTGAGCGGTCTGGGCGTGCAGGGCGTCGGCCACGATCACGCAGCCGGCCAGGCCGCCGGGCACGACAGTGGCTGCCTGGTCCAGCAGCGGCGCGAACGCGCCGGTCTCGCCGCCTTTTTCGCCCACCGGGATCTGGGCCAGGACCACGCCGGTGTCCACGTCGTAGGCAGCCAGCAGATGCACGTCCTGCCCGGCGCCGGTGGCTGAATGGGCAGCGCCACGGACCGCTTTGCCGTCCACCGCGATCACCGGGCGATGCGGACGCAGCAGCCCGGGAGCACTGCCCTGGCTGGTGTTCGAGCTGGTGGGGGCTGGTTCACGTCGCAGGAGCCAGTCACCCAGGACCTGGCTCAGCGCGATCGAGTCGATCCGGATCAAGGCCCGCCACAACGTCGTCGCGGCCGGCCGGCGGACCAGGCCGAACGCGGCCAGGTCATCCTCGGGCAGATCGGCCAGCCAGTCACCGACCGCTGCGAATGTCACCGCGCCCGAGATCACCGCGCAGACCGCGATCGCCACCAGGCTGCTCAGTGCGTACCGGATACCCAGCGGCGAGCGTGGATCCGGCACCGCTTCCAGCGCCTGGACCAGTCCGATCGGGCCATCACCGCTGCTCAGGCGCACCGCGGCCACCGCGACCGGCCCCGGCGGCCCGTCGGGGCCGCTGCCGACGGCGTTCAGGGTGTCGCGGACGTCGTCGAGCAGGCTAGATTTCATGGGCGGGCGCGGTCCTTGTCA
>NZ_JAHBAY010000045.1 GCF_018499875.1 Kineosporia corallincola
CCCTCGTACGCGGTGCGGTAGACGCCGCGTTCCTGGAGCTCCGGCACCAGGGTCTCGACGACGTCCACGAGGGAGTCGGGCAGCAGGTGCGGGGTGAGGTTGAACCCGTCGACCGCCCGCGTGCGAACGTACCGCGCCCACTGGTCGGCGACGCCGCCCGGAGTGCCGGTGAACCACCGCTCACGCGGCGAGACCTCGCGGTACAGCTCGAGGATCGAGAGGTCCTTGTCCTGCGCCAGCCGTCGCCAGCCCTCGATCCGTTCCAGTTTCCCGGTGCGCTGCTCGATCGGGATCGTCCCGCGGGAGGGGTCGAGTTCCCCTGCCACGGGCTCGATCTCGGGCAGAGGGCCGTGCGGGTCGTAGGCGGACAGGTCGGTGCCCCAGTACTGCTCGAAGAACGCGATCGCGCGCGGCGGCGAGAGCTGCTCCTCACGCACCCAGCGTTCCTTCTCGTGGGCCTCGGCCTCGGTGTCACCCAGGATCACCGCGGCCCCGGGCAGGATCCGCAGCGAGTCTGCGCCACGGCCGTGCCGGGCCAGGCGGGCGCGCAGGTCCCTGGCATAGGCGACGGCCTTGTCGAACGTGGTGTTGGCCGAGAAGACCACGTCGGCGTGCGTGGCGGCCAGCTCCCGGCCGCCGTCGGAGTCACCGGCCTGGAAGAGCACGGGCCGTCCCTGACGGCTGGGCGGGACGGTCGAGGTCGCGCTGACGTCGACCAGGTCGGTGTGCCGCTCGACGCGGGTACCAGGAGGCGCCCACAGCGCCTTCGCGGTCTCGACGAACTGCGTCGCGCGTTCGTAACGACGCTCGTGCGGCAACCAGCCGCCGCGCCGGAAATTGGCGCCGGTCCAGGCATTGTCGGTGGTGACGACGTTCCAGCCAGCCCGGCCGCCGGACAGCAGGTCGAGGCTGGCCAGACGGCGGGCCAGGTCGGCCGGGTAGTTGTAGGTGGTGTTCTGGGTGGCGACCAGCCCGATCCGCCCGGTCACGGCGGCCAGCGCGGACAGCTGGGTGATCGCGTCCGGGCGCCCGGCCACGTCGAGCTCGAGCACCTGACCGCGGTTCTCGCGCACGCGCAGACCCTCACCGAGGAAGAACGCGTCGAACAGGCCGCGCTCGAGCAGCTGGGCGACCTCGACGAACGTCTCGATCGCGGTGTGCGGGCGCTCGGTGGGCCGCGACCACACCAGCTGCGGGCCGACGCCGGTGTAGAAGACACCCAGGTGCACCTGGGCATTCGGGTCGTAGGGGGCGCCGGTGTCGACGTCCGTGCTCATGTC
>NZ_JAHBAY010000046.1 GCF_018499875.1 Kineosporia corallincola
CTAGGGGCTGTTTTGGAATCCGTTGGTTGCCGCACTGCATGCGTGGTGTAGCAGGGGGTTTCGTTCCGGAGAGATGGGCGAGGTCTCCGTTTGCCTGGTTTAACGACCAAGAAAAACTGGGCAAAACGGAGACCTCGTTGAACAGGATAGCTGCGTCTGCGCGTCATGACCTGAGTGATGCTCAATGGGCGGTGATCAGACGGTCGTTGTGGACGTTGTTGCAGGTCAACGACGTATCGCCGGGACCTGGGCGGCCCTGGAAGTATTCGCGGCGGCAGTTGATCGACGGGATCCGCTGGCGGATCCGGGTCGGTGCGCCCTGGCGGGACGTGCCGTCTGAGTACGGTTCATGGCAGCGCGTGTATGGCGTGTTCCGGCAATGGCAGCGGGCCGGGATCTGGGCCCGGCTCCTGATCACCTTGCAGGCGTGGGCCGACGCGGCGGGCCTGATCGTGTGGGAGATCTCGGTGGACTCCACGATCGTGCGGGCCCATCAGCACGCCGGCGGCGCCCGCCGTGACCCGCAGGCCCAGATAGAACCACCTGGTCGGCCGGATCGGCCCGAGCCGTCCGATCACGCACTGGGCCGTTCCCGGGGCGGCTGGACGACGAAGCTGCATCTGGCCGGCGAGCAAGGCCTGAAGATCCTCTCGATCGTCCTGACCGCCGGCCAACGCGGTGACTCGCCGCAGTTCGAGCCCGTCCTGGAAGCAATCGGTGTTCCCCGCCTCGGCGCGGGCCGGCCCCGGTGCCGCCCGGTCGAGGTCCGGGCCGACAAGGCCTACTCCAGTCGCGCGAATCGCGCCTACCTGCGAAAACGAGGAATCCGGGCGTGTATTCCGGTCAAGGTCGACCAGCAGGCCAACCGCAAGGCGAAGGGCCGCCACGGTGGCCGGCCCTTCGCCTTCGACCCTGAGTCCTACAAGAAACGCAACGCGATCGAGCGCGCCATCAACCAGCTCAAACAGCACCGGGCGCTGGCCACCCGCTACGAAAAGCTCGCCCTGCGCTACGAAGCCGTCGTCCAAGTCGCAGCCATCAATGTCTGGCTCCGCGCATTACAAAACAAGCCCTAG
>NZ_JAHBAY010000047.1 GCF_018499875.1 Kineosporia corallincola
GCCCGGGGGGAGACTTCTCACCTCGGTCATCTGCCTGGTCCTGGCCGGCAGTGGGTGCGTTTTCCGCAGGGGGGGCTGAAGGTCTGGGCTCATGACCACCGGTTGGCGCCGATCGATGGTGTTCTGAAGTCGGTCTTCGGGGATCGTGAGTTCTCGTTCATTCACGAGGCGATCCCGAGTGATGATCTCAGTGCCAGCCCGCGGTTGCGGGATGTGCTGAAAACTGGTTTGAGTGAGCAGTTCCGGTCGCTTCGGGTGGATCCGGAGGGTGACTGGCGTCAGTTCGGTGGGGAGTCGATCTATCCCAAGATGGGGTGGGCTCTGTCGAAGATTCAGGGGGATATCGAGGAAGGCGGCGATTTCGAGGACCTTCACTCTCCGTACTGGGGGGCGCGGGCGCTGGAGATGCTGCGGCTGGCGTGGAGTCATGCCCTGGATCTGGCCGATGATGAGTCGCTGGGGGCAGGGGAGAGCCGGCTTGCCCGGGCGCATCAGAAGCTGCGGGGCGCGAGTGCTGCTGTGGCCTCGTTCATGGGAACGTTCCCGTCTGCTGCGGAGCTGGGGACGCTGGGGCAGAGGCTGCTTGCGTGGCGGGATCGACTGGAAGCTGATGCTTTTGAGGGCGTTTTCCTGCCGGCTCTGAAGGCTTTCATCGAGAACTTTCTCGTGGTGATGCAGGCGCGTCTGGGTGCGGACGGGGCGCTGGACGACGAGGCCAAGAATGAGGTGATTGGGCAGCCGGACCGGGAGAGTGCGTTCTTGCGGTGGCGGGACTGGTCCATTGCCGCAGCGGCCGTCCAGGCGCAGGCGCCCGAGCGGGGCGTGCAGTTCTTGTCCGTGGGGGCTTCGCACGCGCGGTGGCTTCAGCAGCGGTCCTTGATCCCGGGCGCTTCGTATCACTACTTCACGGGTGGGCCGCTGGATCACGGCACGCGGCTCGCGTCGCTGCTGGAGGGCTCTGGTCTGTCGGGAGCCGAAACGGTCCGGGCCAGAGACGTTCTCGAGCAGCTGTACGAGGCCTTCGCCGCCG
>NZ_JAHBAY010000048.1 GCF_018499875.1 Kineosporia corallincola
GCAGTCAGATCCGAAGCCCACGGTCCGGCGTCTGGCCGAGCAGCTGGGCGTGCATCACGAGGCCTTGCGTAACTGGATCCGTCAGGCCGAGAAGATCCAGAACGAAGGCTCCAGGCCCGGTGAGAGTGCTGCAGAGCTGGTCCAGGAGAACCGGCAGTTGCGGGCGGAGGTCGCCGAACTGCAGCGTGTGAACGAGATTTTCCGTTCTGCCAGCGCGTATTTCGCGTCGGAGCTCGGCCCGACCCGGCGACGGTCATGAGGTTCATCGATGAACACAGTGGCCAGTTCGCAGTCGCGCTCCTGTTACGGGTCCTGAACTTCGCGACCTCGACCTACTACAACTGGCGCCGCCAGGAAACAGACCCGTGCGAACGGGCCGAAGTCGATCGAGGACTGCTGACGAACATCTTCGAGATATGGGAGAACTCCGGACACACCTACGGAGCTGACCGCGTCCACCAGCAACTGCGCAGAGACGGCTTTTTCATCGGCCGTAAGCGAGTGGAACGGTTGATGGCCGGCCAGGGCTGGCAGGGCGCATTCGGGCGCAAGGGCTGGAAGAACGGCGGATCAACCCGGCAGAACCCGAGGGGCGAGCCGGCCCCGGACCTGGTCAACCGGGACTTCACCGCGACCACGCCGAACCAGTTGTGGGTCGCGGACGCCACCCGGATTCCCTGCGGCGAAGGGGTTTTCTGGCTGGTAGCGGTGCGGGATGTGTATTCGCGGCGGATCGTGGGCTGGAAGACCTCCGACCGATGCGACACCGACCTGGTCCTGGGTGCGTTCGAGTACGCGATGTGGACCCGCCAGGCATCCGCCGGCTTGATCCATCACAGCGACCGCGGCTCGACCTACACGTCTTTCCGCTTCGGGCAGACGCTTTCAGACCTCGGCGTCTCGG
>NZ_JAHBAY010000049.1 GCF_018499875.1 Kineosporia corallincola
ATCGGTGCCGAACCGCAGCGCGTCACCCATGTGACCGACCGCCTCGGAACGCATGCCCCGTTGCACCATGCCCGAGTACAGCGAGTCGAGAACGTCGTACTGGGAGGCCATCTCGGCCCCGTACGAGTACTGCATGTACAGGAACTTCGAGTGCGGCCGCCCGGTCCAGGTGACCCGGGTGCGGTCGGTCTCCAGCACGTCGTCGAACTCGTAGTCCCCGCCCCGGAAGATCCGCCCGAACGAGTCACCGTCGCGCGAGGCCCTCAGCCGCCGCACGGCGTCCGACATGCTCGCGAACACCGCCGCGAACCCCAGACGACCCGCGTCGCCGGCCTGCACGTAGATCGGGGGCATGACGAACTCGGGAATCGCCTGACGCATGTGGGTGTCCACGACGATCCGGAGATGATCGTTCTTGACCAGGTACTCGACCTCGTCCGCATCCACGCCACCCGGCATCCGCAACGCGATGTCGCGCATCTCGGCCTCCGGGCCGAGCCCCGCGTACTCGCCCCGCCCGGCGTCCGTCAGAGCCATCGCCGCCGAAGTGGACTCCGCGACACCGCCTTCGATGACGACGGTCCGGCCCTGGGCGTCGACCACCCGCACACTCGCCAGGCCCGCCGA
>NZ_JAHBAY010000050.1 GCF_018499875.1 Kineosporia corallincola
GCGGCGGGCCTGGCGAGTGTGCGGGTGGTCGACGCCCAGGGCCGGACCGTCTCCGTGGAAAGTGCTTCTCTCGAGTCTGATTCGACGGTCATGGCTCTGACCGACGCCGGGCGGGGCGAGTACGCCGGGCTCGGCCCAGAGGCCGAGATGCGCGACATCACGCTGCGCATGCCGGGTGGCGTGGATGCGGACGAGGTCGAGTACCTGGTCAAGAACGCCCATCTGGAAATCGTCGTGGACACCCACATGCGCCAGACGATTCCCGAGTTCGTGATGCCCCCGATCTACGTTCAGGCGGGGGACTACGGCCGGGCGCGCTTCTCGGCGGTGTTCGCGAGCATGTCGGATGCCGTGCGGCGGTTGCGGGCCTCGCGCGACGGTGACTCGTTCGGGCGGATCTTCCGGGGCGGGGACTACGAGTTCGACGACGTGCTGGAGACCGACCGTACCCGGGTCACCTGGGCCGGGCGGCCGCACGCGAAGTTCCTGTACATGCAGTACTCGTACGGGGCCGAGATGGCTTCCCAGTACGACGTTCTGGACTCGCTGTACTCGGCGCTGCGGCAGCGGGGGGTGCGCAGCGAGGCGATCGGCTACATGGGTGGCGCCCTGCGGTTCGGCACGGAG
>NZ_JAHBAY010000051.1 GCF_018499875.1 Kineosporia corallincola
CAAGGTCGACGGGGAACGCGAACAGCGGCCGGGCCCGCGCCGCGACGTCCCAGCGCGTGTATCGCATCACCGCAACAGGATCCGCAGGCCACGTGGCCCAGGTGGCGCCCGACGACGCCCCGGTGACGGTCACCGCCTCGCTACGTCCGGAGTCTTTGGAAGTCCGGCAGGAGCCCGCCGATCCGTTCCCCACACAGCCGCCGCCGGCGTCCACCAAGCCCGAAAATCCCTCTGCACGTGTGCAAGTGCGGTTGATGGGACGACCGGCCGTCCTTGATGCGGCGGGCAACCCGGTGCCGGGGCTGCGCCGGCACGCCCTGCAACTGCTGCTGTACCTGGCGCTGTATCCGGAAGGGGCGCGGATCAACGCCATCAAGGACATCATCTGGCCGGATGCCACCGTCAGTGCAGCGACCGCCCGCATGTCCACGGAGGTGTCCAACCTGCGGCGTACCGTGCGCCGTGCCGCCGGGGCCGA
>NZ_JAHBAY010000052.1 GCF_018499875.1 Kineosporia corallincola
GACCCTGCGTGATCTCCGGGATGTCTACGAGATCATTCTGGCTGCGCCCCGGGATCTTCCCGTCAGTCAGCAGACGCCTTGGATCATGTATGACATTCCGCGTTCGCACGAGGTGATCGTGCGGGTGATCCGTGGGCGGCTGGAGGCGCTGGGGTGGTCGGATCTGCTCGGGGAGGTGGACGACGGGGCCGGTGATCGGATCGGTGGTCTTGTGGCTGGTCATCCGGTGGTCGTGGCCAGTGATCCTCGCCGGATGCTGATCAGGCCGGGAGGGTTTGAGGTCGAGGTTCGGCTGGAGGCGCCGTCGGGGCTGGAGCGTGATGAGGTGTGGCTCTCGGTGGACTTTCTGGGTGGTCTGGAGGGTTTGCCTCGTTCGGATTCTCCGCCCTACCTGGGGGCTGTGTCGTGGCCGTTGGTCGCGGTCGCGATCAGCTGGCGTGGTGCTGAACTGGATGAGGGCGGTGA
>NZ_JAHBAY010000053.1 GCF_018499875.1 Kineosporia corallincola
GCAGGACTGGGAACCAGAAGTGCCGTACGCGTCGCTTCGCCATGCTCTCGCCCTCCCGCGGGTGGTGTCGCGGTGGTTCCCGGCCGTTCTTGCCCGGGGGCCGCCGTGGGCACAAGAGACCCCACCCTTTAGAGGCTCGCGAACAACCCCCCACCCACGGACGCCAGCCACCCACCTGCACGGAGTGCAGACCTGGACCAGGGCGATTGCGTAGTCGATTGATGGGCCTCTGATCAGCGGTTTTCCGCGTGTGGAAGGAGGTTGAGAGCGGACGCGGCCCGTCCGGAATCATGGAGTTTGCGACAACATCCGAACTCC